>PFKD01000067.1 GCA_002784125.1 Flexibacter sp. CG_4_10_14_3_um_filter_32_15 | reverse complement strand
TAGTTAAAGTGTGTTTAAATACACTGAAAGCAGTATAAAAAGTTTCGTGCGTTTACCCTACTATTTACTCAACAAGTAAAACAAGCATCTAAAAATTCCGTATTTTTGAGAATTAGCGTAATAAAACAGCCTAACAACACACATAGTAAAAAAACACACACCTATAAAACTATCAAAACAATGACACAACAAGAACGAAGAGATGAACAACTTGCCCATCAATATTACGATAAATACACACCAGAAAATCATCAAGTTTGGCAAATATTATACGAACGTTTGATGAAAGTATTGCCTAATCGTGCCGATGAGACTTATTTTGAAGGAATGAAAGCAATAGGTTTTGAGCCTAATCGAATTCCTAATTTTGAAGAAGTAAATGAGCATTTGAAAGCCATTACAGGGTGGAGTTTGGTTGTAGTTCCAGGTCTGATAGACAATGAACCATTTTTTAATTACCTCAAAAACAAACAATTTCCTGCTACGACTTGGCTTCGTAAAATGGAAGAGTTAGATTATTTGGAAGAACCAGATATGTTTCACGATGTTTTTGCTCATGTTCCTATCTTGACAAATAAAAACTTTTGTCGTTTTTTAGAAGAACTTAGCCGAATGGCTCTCAAACATATAGGAAATGCAGACTCTATTGAGTTTATTTCTCGTATTTATTGGTACACCGTAGAATTTGGATTGATAAACAATAATGGCGATGTAAAGATTTATGGAGCAGGTATTTTGTCTTCAGCAGGAGAATCTGTCTATTCTTTAGAAAGTGATATTCCAAAAAGAGTACCATACAATGTAAATGAAATTTTGCATACACCGTATATCAAAGACCGTTATCAAGAGAAATATTTTGTGATTAATTCTTATAAAGAACTTTTTGAATCACTTCCAGAAATTGAAGAAACATTAGATACTATGTTAGTTTCGAAATAATTAACTACTAAGCCGTTGTCGGTGTTCCCACCGACGACTTAAAAACAAAAAAACTATGACACAGGAAGATATTTTGCCATTAAAAGGCACAGACCATATAGAATTCTATGTAGGAAATGCAAAACAAGCAGCCTATTATTATCAAGCAGCTTTTGGTTTTGAAGTAGTTGCGTATGCAGGACAAGAAACTGGCGTTCGTGATCGCTCTTCGTATGTTTTGCAGCAAGGAAAAATCCGTTTTGTACTTACTTCGCCCATGAGTAGCGACTCGCCAATAGCCGAACATATCAAAAAACATGGCGATGGTGTAAAAGTATTAGCTCTTTGGGTAGATGATGCCGAAAAATCATATTACGATACAATGAGCAGAGGTGCAAAGTCAGCATTAGAACCTACTCGTTTGTCAGACGAACACGGAGAAGTAGTCGTTTCAGGAATCCATACCTACGGAGAAACAATCCATAAATTTGTAGAAAGAGTAAACTATACAGGCGCATTTATGCCAGGATATAAGCCTAAAAAATCATTTTTTGATGTAAAATCAACAGGTTTGAAGTTCATTGACCACTGTGTTGGAAATGTAGAACTTGGAAAAATGAACGAATGGGTAGAATTTTATGAGAAAGTAATGGGCTTTAATTTGCTCGTAACTTTTGATGATAAAGATATTTCTACTGAATATACTGCTTTGATGTCAAAGGTAGTTTCGAATGGGAATGGTTATGTCAAATTTCCAATTAATGAGCCTGCTGACGGACGCAAAAAATCACAAATCGAAGAGTATATTGAATTTTATGAAGGTGCAGGCGTTCAACATATTGCTATTGCAACCGACGATATTTTAGAAACTATTGAAGACTTGCGTAGTCGTGGTGTAGATTTTCTTTACGTTCCTGATAATTATTATGAAGATCTAAAAGAACGAGTTGGTGATATCAAAGAAGATATGGAAGAACTCAAAAAACTAAATATTTTGGTCGACAGAGATGACGAAGGCTACTTACTTCAAATTTTCACCAAACCAACAGGCGACCGTCCGACTGTTTTCTTTGAAATTATCCAACGCCAAGGTGCAAAATCATTTGGAAAAGGAAACTTCAAAGCTCTTTTTGAAGCTATCGAAAGAGAACAAAAATTGAGAGGAAATCTGTAATTTAATTTTTAAAATCTCACTTCAAAAGTTATAAATAAAAACCCTAGACGTACTAACAAACTAGCTCGTTTAGGGTTTTACTTCTATAATTCATCTTCATTTAATCAATAAAATAGTGATTACAGTAAAAAACATCAAAAAAGCATTCAACGGAAAAGAAGTATTAAAGGGAATTAGTGCCGAATTCAAACAAGGCGTTACTAATTTAATAATTGGCTCAAGTGGAACAGGAAAAAGTGTACTTTTAAAGTGTATTGTAGGATTAATACCACCAGATGAAGGTTCTGTTTTTTTTGATGGAAAAAATTTATATGAATCAGATAGAGAACAACAAAGAGCTATCAGAGAACAATTAGGAATGCTTTTTCAAGGAAGTGCGCTTTTTGATTCTATGACAGTCGAACAAAATGTACGATTTCCATTAGATATGCGTAGTAAGGGAATGAGTGATGCTGATAAGCTAGAACGTGTCAATTTTTGCTTAAAAAGAGTAGGTTTAGAAGGTTCAAACGATAAAATGCCTGCTGAAATTAGTGGAGGAATGATGAAACGTGTAGGAATTGCAAGAGCAATAGTGATGAACCCAAAATATCTTTTCTGTGATGAACCCAACTCAGGACTTGACCCTCAGACTTCTATCATGATTGATAATTTAATCTTAGAAATCACAGAAGAATACAATATGACAACGATTGCAGTAACTCATGACATGAATTCGGTAATGGAAATTGGTAAAAATATTGTCTTTTTGAGTGGTGGATACAAAGAATGGGAAGGTACAAAAGAACAAATTGTGCATTCAGATGTAGAATCACTTAATGACTTCGTATTTTCTAATTCATTAATGGTAGCCTATAAAAAAAGTGAAGAAGAGAGAGCAAATCGATAAAAATATCATTTTTAAATATATTTTTAGTGTTCTGAAATTTTCACAGTCAAATTTTTTTCTAACTTAGATTATCTAGGGAAAAAATAATAAACTACTTTAAAATCAGTTCTTTTAGTAAACTTTTTGTCCAAAATTTGTATTTTAGAAGTATAAAACACAACTACTGAAAAATTTGAATGATTACAATCCATTTTTAATTAAAAACTAAAGGAATAGAAATATGTTAATGAAAATCTTGCTCATTTGGGCAGTAATTACTGGAGCTACTTACTTAGTGAGTGCTATTGCTTCGGAAGTAAAACAATGGGCTACTCGTCGTGCTTTGCGTCATGTCAGTCCAAAAGAAATTGCTCAACTTATCAAAGAAAACGAAGGCAAAATTACAGCTCAAGAACTTCATCAACGCACAGCTATTCCGTATTGGGTAGCACAGCTTGTCTTGACAGAACTCACAGAGCAAAAACTCTTAGAAGAAAAATATGAAAAAAATAGATTTGGAAGACGTGTCAAACAGTTTGCTCTTTCGGCATTTCCAACGGAACAAAATCTTCGTTTTCAGTTGCAAGGACTTACTTCTACAACACAATTAAAAGCAAAAGATCCTTTATCTGATGCCGATGTTATTCGTCATGCCGTAGAAGCAAATGGAGATATTACAGCTACACGCCTTTGTTTAAAGGCAAATGTAACAATAGAAGAGGCTGCCAAAAAATTAGACCAGTTACATACAAAAGGTGTTTTTGATATACAAACAAGCGATGAGGGTGGTTTTTTTTATATGCTCAATGACAAAAGTTTACTGAATTGATTAGTAAGAGAAATATAAAAATAGAGAATAGAACAGATTGATTTTAATTGTTTTTGATTTTAACTGTTTTTTTTATAAATTTAGAATTACCTTGCAGAAAAATAATTTTGTATTGACTTTCTATTGCATCATTAATTTTTGTGAATTTCGTTTTATAGATTATTCTCATAAATTATTTCTATCAAATAAAAACCATTTTATCACACTTGCTAATTTATAATAAAGTACATGAATCCACCTATTTTTTATATAGAAGGAAAAAAATATATTCCAGAAGTTCGTTTTGATGCTACGAAAGGACTTTTAGAGTTCTCAGGGCAATGTTATCACGAATATACGGAAGAGTTTTTTGCGCCTATTTATAAATGGGCAAACGAATATTTAGAAGAACCTGCTCGTACAATTACACTAGAATTCAAAATGAATTATTACAATACAGTTTGTTCTCGTTGTTTTTTGGAGTTTTTGGAAATGTTTGAAGATTATGCACTCAACCAAGGTGGGCAAGTCACTGTAAACTGGTATTACAAATCAAATGACTATGATATGATGGAAAGTGGAGAAGATTATCAAGATGACTTAGAACTAGATATTAATCTCATTGCTCATTAATTTAGTACTCATATTTTTTTAACTTTATTTTTTTAATTTATTATTTTTATGAAAAAGTCTGTCGGAGTTATTGTTTTAGTTATTGGTATTTTATTAGCAGCTTTTGGTTTTTATCAAAACAGCTCCCCTAAAACAGTAGCAAAACTTGGAAAATTGGAAGTTACTGCAAAAAAGAAAAATGATCCTATGTCTAATCCTCTTATTATTGGAGGTGGTGTAGTGGCTCTTATTGGTCTTGTCGTGGTCGTCGTAGCAAAAAAATAACTCTATTTTTTTAATTTTGTCAAAAAGCAAAGTCTGACTAGGGTAAACGCACGAAACTTTTTATACTGCTTTCAGTGTGTTTAAACACACTTTAACTATCAGAGTAAATTCAATTTGCAAAGTTAAA
>PFKD01000299.1 GCA_002784125.1 Flexibacter sp. CG_4_10_14_3_um_filter_32_15 | reverse complement strand
GCTAATTTCATAACTTCCCCCTACACCAACTAAAGAAGCTAAGGCAAAATCATAACTTACTCCAAATTGCCAGTTTTCAACCTTTACACCACTCACTAAAGCAAGCGCAGAAGAAGGCAAAAGCTGTGTTCCACTACGAGAAGGCAAACCACGATACCAAACTCCTGCATACAAAAAATCCCACTCCCAGTTGATACCTGCATCAAGCTGTAAAAAAGGCTCTTGATATTGAAAAATAGCCGATGGCACTAAAGTATGTTCATCATTCAAAGCAATTCTATATCCTGCCTGTCCTGTAATACGAATCGGAATTCTGTCTTGAATATTCGAAACCGAAATATCAGGCTGTAAAAGATGATAAACTCCTGCACCAATCCACATTTTAGGATTATAAGCGACAAAACCAGTCCCAAAATCAGGGTAACGAAGCGTAAAATTTCCAAACTCTTCTGCCGTTACATTTCCACTCAACATAGCATCTTCAAAACGCAAACCGTCCATTCCCTGACTGCGCTGCCCATAACTAAACTGTCCTGCCATTGAAAGTTGCCAATCGTTTTGAAACTGAACTCTATATGAATAAATCGCAGCGACTTCTAAGTTATTTGCATTCAGAGCCCCTACTCTATCTTGCTTTACCCAACCTCCTAAAGCACCTCTTCCTGTTCCTAGATTGTAATCAAATCCACCAAAAAAAGACTGAATTCCACCATTTACATCATACCATTGTTGGCGATACAAAACCGATGCTCTCCAATGTGGAATCGTTCCTGCCCAAGCTGGATTGACTGTCATGGGCGCACTCCAAAACTGCGTGAAACGGCTATCTTGTGCCAAAACAGAATTAGAAAAGGCAGAAAAAATAAAAATTGCAACAAGACAAAAAACGCAACTTATAAATTTTGCTTTATTTATTTTAAATTTTAATGTCATTATATTTTACTATTACTTATTGTTTTAATTGGACAGAATTACAAAAACAACGTTCGAATTCTTGTTTTATTCACAAATTTATTGATTTCTAATTAGTTTTTATCAAAACTGTAATTACATTTTTGGGTTTAGATTATCAACTTCCTAAAAACAGTAATTATAAAATGACAAAAAACACCTTTTTCGCTCAAAAAATCATTGATTGGTATCATCAAAACAAACGAGATTTGCCTTGGCGTGATACACAAAATCCTTATAAAATATGGCTTTCTGAAATTATTCTTCAACAGACAAGAGTAGCACAAGGAATGCCGTATTATGAAAAATTTATTGAAAATTTTCCGACAGTTCAAGAGCTTGCACAAGCAGATGAAGAAACTGTTTTACGACTTTGGCAAGGCTTAGGTTATTATTCAAGAGCCAGAAACTTACATGCTGCTGCAAAATATATTTCAGACGACCTAAATGGAATTTTTCCAACCAATTATTTAGAAATAAAAAAGCTAAAAGGAGTTGGAGATTATACAGCAGCAGCCATTTCTTCTTTTGCTTTTGATGAAGTGCAAGCCGTTGTCGATGGAAATGTATATCGTGTTTTGGCTCGTTTTTTTGGAATAGAAAAAGATATAACTTCGAATGAAGGCAAAAAAGAATTTAGAGAATTAGCTCAAAAATTAATTGATAAAAAACAGCCAGCTATTTATAACCAATCTATAATGGAATTTGGTGCGCTGCAATGCGTTCCTAAAAATCCGAATTGTAAAGTTTGTCCTTTGCAAGATAAATGTACTGCTTTTGAGAAAAATACAATAGCAAAACTGCCTCTAAAAGGAAAGAAAACCGTTGTAAAAGACCGTTTTATGCACTATTTTGTTTTTGTAAATGAAAATAAGAAAAATGAAATGGATTCAGAAAAAAAGGGGTTAGTCAAGAAAAGACAAGAAGGCGATATTTGGCAGGGCTTATATGATTTTTTTGTAATAGAATTTCAAGAGAAAGACAAAAAGAATTTTGAACCAATAAAAGAATTACAAATTCAATTAGAGAATGATAATTTTGAAATGAATAATGACGAAAAAACAAATTTGAAAAAGCAATTAAAATCTACACACGAATCTATCATCTTCAAACACCAACTTTCTCACCGAACACTTTATGCAAAATTTTATACTATCGAAATAAAGGATACAATAAAGGATACAATAAAAGATAAAAAAGCACAAGAAAAATTTTGGAATAAATTAAAGAAAAAATATAATTTAGAAGAAATAAAGTGGCAAAAACTGGATAAAATTCCAAAACCAGTACTTATTAGTAAATATCTTGATTATTTAGGGTCGCATCTTTTCTAAGTCTATTATTTTTTTGTATTTTTACGTTACTATTCTCAAGTATTTATACTGAGCTAATCAAACAGCGTTTCTAAGGACGAAGTAAATCATATCAATTTTTTATTAGTTTATTTTAAAATCAATTTAAAGTATGGCAGGAGTAAATAAAGTAATCTTATTAGGTCGTCTTGGAAAAGACCCAGATGTTCGCACCTTAGAAAGTGGCTCGAAATTAGCAACCGTTTCATTAGCAACTGGAAAAAGTTATAAAGACCAATCTGGAGAATGGCAAGAAAAAACAGAATGGCATCGTCTCACATTTTGGAGAGATAATGCCGATAGAGCCGAACGTTTGAGAAAGGGAGACCAAGTATATGTGGAAGGAGAACTTACCACTCGTTCTTGGGAACAAGATAATATTACTAGATACGTTACAGAAATAGTAGTAAATTACTCTCAAATAATAGAGAGAAATTCAAATAATAATGGTGGTGGTGTTCCTCCAATTACAGAAGAGCCTGTAACACAAACTAAACAAACTAAAAGTCCAGCTCCTGAGTTGAGTGGTTCTGGTAACCCTGAAGACGATCTACCTTTCTAATCTAAAACCTAATTTTTACGACATTGAACGAGAGCGACAGTTTTAGTTGGAATATCACAAATAGTTTAGACAACTTTTATAATTTAGATGTTCTTTTGCAAATCAATAGCATACAGGCTTCTAGTTTGGCTATCTATGCCTTCGAACTCTTTATTATACTCATTTTATTGCTGCTTTCGGGTCTGATTTCGGGTTCGGAAGTAGCCTTTTTTTCGCTTACCACACAACAAATAGAAGAATGTAAAGAAAGTAAAAAGCTCGTAGATAAAAAACTCTTAGAACTTCTGAGCAAACAAAAATTACTTTTAGCAACTATTTTATTATTGAATAATTTAATAAATATTGCTATCGTAATTGCTTCTACCTACATGATGTGGCAGATTTTTGGGCGTGAAGAAGAGGGTATTATAGTGGTTATTCTGACCATAATCGTTACGGCAGCTATTGTATTTTTTGGAGAAGTAGTTCCTAAAGTTATTGCTCGTCAGCGTGCGCTTGTATTTTCTAGGAATGTGGCTCGTCCGATGGCATTTGCAACTGTCGCCTTACAACCTGCTGCTTGGGTACTTGCTTTTATGGGCGAAAGACTAGAAAAGAGTGTCAAAAAAGGACAAAATCAAAAACCAGTTTCGGTAGAGCAACTCAATAAAGCCTTAGAACTTACCACAAATAATGAAGCTGCAAAAGAAGCCAGACAGATTTTGAGAGGTGTAATTAATTTTGGTCAAATAAATGCCAAACAAATTATGACTTCAAGAACAGCAATTACAGCCGTAGAATATTCTACTTCTTATGATACACTTTTAGAAACTATCAAAGAAAGTGGTTATTCAAGAATTCCGATTTATAAGGAAAAAATGGATGATATTACTGGGCTGCTCTATGCAAAAGATTTACTAGCCCATTTGAGAGAAGGAAGTGATTTTGAATGGCAAGCACTCATCAGAGAAAATGTTTTTTATGTTCCCGAAACTAAAAAAATAGATGACCTTTTTCAAGATTTTCAGAGCAAACACATTCACATGGCAATCGTAGTTGATGAATATGGAGGAACGTCTGGACTTGTTACTTTAGAAGATGTAATCGAAGAGATTGTAGGAGAAATAAATGATGAATTTGATGATGATGAAGAGTGTTTATTTATCCGAACAGCAGAAGACGAGTATATTTTTGAAGGAAAAACTCTTTTGAGTGATTTTGTAAAAGAATTCGAATTGCATGGTAGTCATTTTGATACCGTAAAAGGAGAAAGCGAATCTATTGGTGGACTTATGCTAGAACTTTTTTCAAAAATGCCTATGCGAGGAGAAACAAAAGAATTTCCCCCTTTTGAATTTATTATAGAATCGGCTGATAGAAAACGAGTAAAAAAAGTAAGAATTAGGGTATTACAGCAAGAAAATCAAAAAACAGAGGAAGAGTAAATAGTGGTAAGACAGCTTAATGAAGCTCTTTTAAATCCATTCAAGAAACAAACGAAACTGAATTTTGATGCAATTTTTGTCCTTTTTTTCCTGTAATCAAATTTTTGATAGAAGTCAAAAAAGGAACAGGAGGAACAGAAGCCATAATTTTCAAATCCGTCAGAAAATCAGTTTGTTCGTCTAAGAAGAGCAAAACTCTTTCGATAGAATTATTCTGAAACATATTCGTAAAAATACGTTGAATAGCTGACGGATTGCGCTCCATGATATTCAAAATCATTTTATCATACGTTTCAAATTGCTTATTAAATTTCTCTTCATAGTGTGGTTTTCCTGTTTTTTTCCACGCATTTACTCTACTTTCAGCATCTCTATACATTCTCAAAAAAGCATATCCTGTACTTGGTTTTGCTCTTCCTGCTTTTGTTCCCAAATAAATCATATTTTTTGCTTTTGGCTGCTCAAATTTAAAATCTGTCATCGGAATTACACCGTATTCTTCCTCCTTAATTCTAAAATCTTCTATCTTTAATTTTGTAGTAATATAAGTTTCCAATCTAACTTTATACAATTCTTTGTTTTCTAAAAGTTCACCCGAAAAAAGTGTATATTCGACTAAGGCTTTGGTAGGAGAAAAAGGTAAAATATAAACAAACTCTACGGCATTTCGCTGTGGCAAACGCATATCAAAAAGCTGTGCTGTATCTTTATCAAAAACAGGTTCGTCAGTTTCTATTACATAACCCAAAAAATGCTGTAATAAAGAATGATAATCATTGCTTTTTGGTGGAATATCTTCTTGAAGGAAACGAGAATCAAAAACATATTCAGAACTAAAGGTTTTATTTTCAAATTCTGCTGTCAATTTTACTTCGGCTTCTGTATCAGAAATTGATTTTACTTCACTTACTTCTGCTTGTAAAAATTCTATATTTTCGAATTCAGATAATTTGGCATTAATAAAATTATAAAAATCAATACCACGAATCATTTTATATTTTAAGGAGTTTAGTTTGTCTGTTTTATCAATTTTGGGAGCAATAAAACGCACTTTTTTCCATTCTTTATACACCAAAATATCAAAATCTGTCTTTTGATTTGTCCAAAACGACCACGAACGGTTATTTTTATCCTTCTTTTCTTTATCAATAACCAAAATCTTTTTTTGAGATAATGTTTGGTCTTTTGACATTTTATAAAGCAACATTAATGCTGCTGCACCTCCTCCTGTAAATATTATATCGTAATCCATTAAGTATTTTGTATGAAAAAATGTATTTTAAATCTAGGTTCAAAACTGCTTTCTTTTAATAATGTTTGTCTATATTCAAGCTAGAAATTCATTTTTAGATGGCTTTTCGACGAACTTCTTTTTTTGATTGATAAATTTTATTATTTCAAACAAAAAGCAATTCAAAACACTTTTATAAAGTAATTTCAAGTATAATCTTAAAGCTAGAACAACTTTCAAAGCTGCTCTATTTTACGTATTTTTGTAAGCTATTTTAGTGTTATGTAGCTGACAGTTTCCAACTGTCAGAAATACTATATTTATCTGACACTTGAAAGTATCAGCTATAATACTTCAAGAACTGATTACTGGTAAAATTACTGGTAACTGAAAAAACTGGTAACTGAATACAATGAATTATCCCTCCAAATTAGTAGAAGATGCCGTAAACGAAATTTCTCGTTTGCCCGGTATTGGTAAAAAATCGGCTTTGCGTTTGGCTTTGCATTTGCTGCGTCAAGAAATGCAAGATGTGGAAGAACTCACAAAATCATTGATTGCTCTTCGTGAAAAGACAGTTTATTGCAAAAAATGCCATACTATTTCGGATACTGATATTTGTAGTATTTGTAAAAGTCCGAAGCGAGATGAAACATTGATTTGTGTAATAGAAGAAGTGCCTGATTTGTTGGCTATCGAAAATACAGCTCAATATAATGGATTGTACCACGTTTTAGGGGGCGTTATTTCGCCTATTGAGGGAATTAGTCCGTCAGATTTGAATATTGATTCTTTATTAGAACGCACTCAAGACGGTGTAAAAGAGGTTATTTTGGCTCTCAATGCAACTATGGAAGGCGATACAACAGCTTTTTATCTAACAAAAAAACTAAGAAAACAAGGAGTAAAAGTGAGTGGCATTGCTCGTGGTGTTCCTATTGGAAGTGAGCTTGAATATACTGATGAAATTACGCTAGGAAGAAGTATTGCCAAACGAATTATGTTTGATTAATTATTAGAATTAGAGAGCAACTACTTCAAAACCATTTTCTGGAACACGAATTTCTTCTACTGTTCCACTTCCTCGTGTTATTTCTGTCCAATTTTCTACATCAAAAGAAAAAATAACTAAACTACAAGGACTTAGAAAACCATAATCTTTTTCTGCCAACAAATAAATCAGCGCAGAAACAGCAGGATTATGATTAACTAAAAACAAATTATTGATAGAATTATCATCAATCTGATTGATAAAACGCAATAAATCTACTTCTGAACATTGATATAAATCTTCTTCTATTTGGATTTGAGAAGGTGGATATTTCATTCCGTTAGCGATAAGACGAGCCGTAGTTTGCGCTCTAATAGCCACACTACTGACTATTTTATCAACTTCAAAATTTTCTTCGTGTAAAAGCTGCCCCAAACGCATTGCATCTTGAATGCCATGTTCGGTAAGTTTTCGTTTTGAGTCTGGATTAGAAAGACTATACCCTTCCGTCTGTGCATGACGGAGTAAAAATAGTTTTTTCATAATTTAAAATGTACTAGGATAGTTTTTTTGATAAGAATTTTTAACTACAATAATTTCATAATAAAAAAATAATATTGTAAAAATTCAAGATACGAATAATTCACTATTTAATCAAACAATTTAACATAATTAATTAGTGAAACGAAATTTTATTTTTTTCTTATTGTATTCTATTTTAATCATCAAATCCTTCTTTTCTGATACGCAAACGTGGACGCTTTGGAGGAACACTTTTCTCTACTTTTTTGAAAGTAATATTTTTCTTTTGTTGTGTTTTTTCTTGATTATCTTCTTTACTTTCCTCTTTACTTTCCGAGTAAGAGCCTATTTTTCTTGTTGTAGTATTGGCGTTGGCCTCTTCTATCAACTCCTCTGTTGTTTTTGGTGAGGCTTTCATTTTGGCTTTTAATTGTGCCAGTGCATCTTGTGGAGTAGGTAATTCTGGCAATGCTGCTGCATTTTTACCCAAAACTTTATCTACTTCTTTATCTATATCGCTATCATTGATAGCAATATCTTCATAAGATTGCGCCAATGCTTCTTGTTCTTCCACTTTCATTTTCATGTCGTCTAACATATCACTCATGCTATTTTTGCTAAGTGAAGACATGCGCTCGTTCAAACGACGGCTCGTTTCAGAAAGGCGTGAGCGTACTTTGAGCGTTTTGAGTTCGCCTTCCCAAGTGTTTATTTGTGTACGAATTTTTTGAATATCAATTTCTAACTTACGAATCATGTTTTCATAAGCACGTAAATTTTGCTCATTTGCAGAAGAAACTCTCAAAATTTGATCTTTTTGACCAAGAGCTTTCAGGGCATAACGATCTGCCTCGTCCATAGTAATATCACCTTGTTCTGCTTTGCCTATAAACTGCATGGCTCTCTGTTCGTACTGGTCTGCTGCTCGGTGTGCTTGTTGAACGTCTCTTTTTGTACGAATTGCTAGTGCTTTCATTTCGGCAAGACTTTTCATGCTCTCGGCAAGGTCTTGCTTCAAATCCTTAATTGATTGTTCTGTAAGCGCAACAGGGTCTTCTACTTTATCAAGTTTGGCGTGTGCTTTAGCTTTTCCAACATTAAAAAGACGTTTAAAAAATATCCACATATAAAATAACAAATAATAATAATTTAGAATAAGGAAATAGACCTACTTTGATTTTACTTAATTCTATTAAATCCATAAAAAAAGGTCTTCTCCTTTTGCAAACGTTATAAAAGTAGCAATAGTTTTTGATTAATTTTTAATCTATCCAATCTTTACAAAATAAATTATTGAAGTGATTTAATTTATCAACTTACTTTCTAGTCTTAATAATGATTCTATTTTCCAAACTTCTTTTCTAAAAAAGCATACGCTTCATTTACTTTTTGAGATTGCTCTACTGCCCATTTCTGCTTTTTTGGGTCTGCTTGATGACGATCTGGGTGATACGCTTTCATCAATTTTTTATAAGCTGTCTTGACTTGTTCAAAAGAAGCACCCTGTTCAAGACCTAAAGTATGATAATAAATTCTTTCTTTTGGATTTGCTTTAGGCGCAGAAAACTCATACTCTGTATCAAAATTACTAGAATAAGTCGAGTCATTATTTCCTAAAGAGCCAAATTCTTTTTCGTATTCGTCTTCAATAGCTTTCATGTATTCATCATCTGAAAGTCCATTTTTCTCTAAGAAATCATTGGTTGTAGAGCGAATAATATTTTTTAATCTGTCGAAGAGCATAGTTTTTTATTTTAAAATAATGTCGTTGGTGGGGACACCAACAACGGCAAATGTAGCCGACACCTTCCAAGGTATCGTAAGACAAGGACAATTTAATACTCATTTATAACGAAAGAAATGCTACAAACGTTTTCAGAACCTTATCAGAACCTTATTTGAAGGTTAGTTAAGAAAATTGCATAGAATTTTCACTTTCGATTAAAAATAATCAAAATTATTGTATTTTTTAGATTTTTTTGAAATAAAACTACTTACTAGGAAAAGGCAAGCCATTTTCCCTACAAATATATTATTCTAAACTAATGATTTTATTCTACTGATTGTTTCCATTGGGTCAGGCGAAGAAAACACAAAGTTACCTGCCACCAAAACATCAGCTCCTGCATCAACCAATTTTTTAGCATTTTGAGCATTTACGCCTCCATCAATTTCGATAAGAGCTTTTGAGCCTGTTTTGAGTATTAATTCTTTTAATTGGCTTACTTTTTTATAGGTTTTTTCGATAAATTTTTGTCCACCAAAACCCGGATTTACGGACATCAAACACACTAAATCGGTTTCTTCAATTACATTTTCTAATTGAGAAATAGAAGTATGAGGATTGACTGCAATTCCTGCTTGACAGCCCAAATTACGAATTTGTTGAAGGTTTCTGTGTAAATGCTGACACGCTTCGATATGAACAGAAATGGTGTTTGCACCTGCACGAGCAAAATTATCAACGTATTTTTCAGGATTTATAATCATCAAATGAACGTCCAAATGTTTTTTGGCGTATTTTGCAATGGCTTCACAAACAGGAATTCCAAAGGAAATATTAGGAACAAAAACACCGTCCATAATGTCAATATGAATCCAGTCAGCTTGACTTTTATTGAGCATTTCGACCTCATTTTGGAGGTTGGCAAAATCAGCAGCGAGAATAGAAGGAGCGAGAAGCATAAATAAACAAATTTAGAGTTTAGATTTTAGAAGTCTGAACTGAAAGTCAGCATAGCTAATTTAATTATAATACAAAGTTAAAAATTAAACTTCTAAAATCTAAAATTGTGCTTTTTGTACCAAATGAAAAGATATTTTTTATAAAAAAATTGTCTTCTCTGCGATACAGCAAAAAAGACAATTCTGTTAAAGAAAGAAACGACTACATCTATACAACCTCACTTACATTTGTTAAATAGATTTTTTGGTCTTTAAAAAAGCCAATATGTGAGCCAAAACTTTTAATGTAGCTTTTATTTAATTCTATCCCTTCCTTACTTTTAAAGATAATATCTTTCAATTTAGTTGCATTTTGTCCATTGATTTCGAAGAGTTCAAAATAATAACCAGCAGCTACAATTTTGTTTCCTAGAATATTATATGAACTTGAACGTATAGGACCATTTTTCAAAAACTCCATTTGCTTTTCACTATTCAGTTTGACAAGAGGATATTCCAAGTGATCGTGAGGAAAATATATGTAATAGTTTAACCATGTATTATCCTCATCATCTATATTTATTGAAGGAGAGTCTGAAATATAATCAAGCTCTTCAACAGGTTTAAAACTCCAAATTTTTTCTCCTTTGTTGCTCCAACAAACTAACCCAGAAGCTCCTAATGGTGTGCCATCAATGTCATTTTTATCTGTATCTTCATCAGTATAAGAAGTCCAAACCCCCAGTTCTTGCACACCCCAGCCGTAATTTCCATATATTCCTTCCTCAAAATAAGAAGTCCAAACATTTCCTTTTTTATCAATTCTGACATCATTGAGTCCATCTCCAACAGTAAAATCTCGTTCCAGTTCTCCCTTCAAATTATATACTTTTGCATTTTTATCAAAATCGTTTTTATCTCTATATTCGCATCGGCTAGTAATGAGTATAATTTCGTTCGTAGGTAAAAATTTTGCCCACCTAAAATTAAAATATTCGTCTTTAATAACTGCTTTTACTGTTTGATTGCCTTCTAAGTCATAACGAAGGAATGTATAGTCTTTTGGTTTTTTAGACCTTATTAATAAAGACATTCCATCTTTTGTTCGGTATTGAATTGGAGAGTGAGCTAGTAATATATTAACGCCATTTACATCTACCGAAATAGAAACAACCTCATCTTCTTTTTTTAGTGTTTTGGAAATATCAGTAATTTCTTTCACAGTATATGATTGTGGTTCAAATTCCATATTTTTTTCTTGTTTTTATGTAATACTCTTTTTTTTAAGGTAAAATATGTTCGTACTTTATCATTCAAAAAAAGAAGTAAAAGTTAGTATAACTCATTCAACTACATTTTTTCAAAACAAGTTCATTTATGAGTTGAATCCAAGAAGAAAAAATAACTGTATTTTTTTATTTTCTAATTAAAACGCAACTGTAAATTTAATTTGAAAAATAACTCTCCATTTTTTTCAGAATAAAGTTGTCCAAAACGGTGTCTTTGTATGCCAAGTAAACCACCAATTCCAGCAAATAAATCTATAAATTTAAAATTCATTTTGTTTTCTGAAAAGTCAAAGGCAAGCCTTTGACCTACAATGATATTTATTTGGCGTAATGAACTGCTCTTTTTTCACGAATAACCGTAACTTTTACCTGTCCGGGATATTGCATTTCTGTTTGAATTTGCTGTGAGATTTTGAAAGCAATTTCTTCAGCTTTTTCATCCATGACATTTTCGGCATCTACAATGACACGCAGCTCTCGCCCAGCTTGAATAGCATAACATTTATTTACGCCAGTATAAGAAGTCGCTAGACTTTCCAAATCTTGCAAACGCTTGATATACGATTCCATTGTTTCACGTCTTGCCCCCGGTCTTGAACCCGAAATAGCATCACAGGCTTGAATGACAGGCGAAAGCATCGAAGTCATTTCGATTTCGTCGTGGTGTGCTCCGATTGCATTACAGACCTCTGGATGTTCGCCATAGCGTTTGGCGAGTTCCATTCCCAAAATAGCGTGTGGTTTGTCTGGGTCTTCGGTACAGACTTTTCCTATATCGTGTAAAAGCCCTGCACGTTTGGCAAGTTTTACATTTAAACCCATTTCGGTCGCCATAGTGGCACAAAGGCGAGTAACTTCTTTGGAATGTTGTAATAAATTTTGACCATACGAAGAACGAAAACGCATCTTTCCGACGAGTTTTATTAGTTCTAAATGAAGTCCATGAATACCTAATTCGATAACTGCTCTTTCTCCCAATTCTATAATTTGTTCTTCTAACTGTTCGGTTGTTTTGGCGACAACTTCCTCAATTCTTGCTGGGTGAACTCTTCCATCGGCTACCAAACGGTGCAAAGAAAGACGAGCAATTTCTCTACGAACTGGGTCAAAACCCGAAATAGTAATCGCCTCTGGTGTATCGTCGACGATGATTTCTACGCCTGTTGCAGCTTCTAAGGCTCTAATATTTCGTCCTTCTCTACCAATAATTTTTCCTTTGATGTCGTCGCTTTCTAAATGAAAAACAGACACACAATTTTCAATAGCATGTTCGGTGGCTGTTCTTTGGATAGTAGAAAGTACAATTCTTTTGGCATCTTTGGTGGCTGTCAGTTCGGCATCGCTCATTATTTGGCGAATTTTGGCAGTTGCTAAAGTATGTGCTTCTTTTTCTAAAGACTCAATGAGTTGATTTTTGGCTTCTTCGGCAGAAAGCCCTGATACTTTTTCCAATAAAACGATTTGTTCTTTTTCTAAGCGATTTGCTTCTTCAAACTTCACCTCAACAGCTTCCATTTTTTTATACAAATCATCTTTTCGCTGTTGGTGTTTGTTGGTTTCTTTATTTAAAAGTTCTTGTTCTTTGTTTAGAGAAACCTCTTTTTCTTTAAGTTTGAGTTCGATTTGTTGGAAACGCTGCTCTTGTTTTTTGAGTTTTGCTTCTTGTGAAGAAATATTTTTTTGTCGTTTATTAGATTCTCTTTGGTGTTCGGCTTGGAGTTTCAAAAAGTGATCTTTTGCAGCTAATTCTTTTTCTTTTAAAAGATTTGCAGCGTCTGCTTTTGCCGTTTGCAAGATAGATTTGGCTTCGTTTTCAGCTTTTTCTTTTAGGCTTGTCAGAACTTTAATGAGCAAAAAACGCCCTATTAAAATTCCGACAATCAAAGCCACGATAGCCGTAATTGCGATTTGAAGATACATTATATATTTTTTCTTTAGATTGAATGAATGATTAAAATGTTTTTTTATTTAATTCTATTAAATAAAAAAAGAGGTTCATTTTTCTCTAAAAAAGAATAAATAATCAATCTTACTAATACAAAAGCAAAAGTCTATAAAGAGCTTATAGATACATTTACATACACAAAAAGGTTCAAAACCCTAAGGATTTTGAGGGCTAAAATGCTCAAAATTAGTTTTTATTTTTATGTATAGTAAAAACTTTAAATTAATTTTATGTACAAATCTCTAAAAATCAATTAGTTAGATTAAAATTCAGAATTATTTTAGTTTGCTATATATGGAAAATCATTTTATTTTTTTGATATAATTTATTAAAAATTAATCGTAAAAAATGATTTCTTTTAGTTGTAATTGTCAAGATTATTTCTCTTTTGTTAGAGAAAAGTAAATGCAAATTGAATACCCTCTAAATTTTCATTAGAAATGAATAAACAAGTCGATTATACAATCTACAAATTTAGCTTAGATAAAACGATTATGAAAGTAGTTTTTTAGTTTTTTGATATTTTTTTGAAATTAAAGTAGTTCAGACTTCCTAGTCTGAACAAAAAACTGTTTATACTTACTATTCAACAGACTAGGAAGTCTGTTTTACTTTGCAAGACGTATTCCTGTATATTGCCAACGCTTATCGGCATGGAAAAAATTGCGATACGAATACCTTGAATGATTCGGTGCAGTTGCTTCTGAACTTCCACGCAAAACAAGTTGATTTATCATAAACTTTCCATTGTATTCTCCTAAAGCTCCTTCATCTTTCTGAAAATTTGGATAAGGCTGGTAGGCAGAGCGTGTCCATTCCCAACGCTTTCCCCATTCAAAAAATTCGTTTGCAATTTCCCATTCGTGTTCGGTTGGAAGTCGCATATTTCGAAACTGTGCGTAGGCTTCAGCTTCGTAAAAACTGATATGACACAAGGGCGCATCTAAATCTAGTTTTTGTAAACCATTTTCTGACTGATTAAAATTATATGTAAACCAGTCATTATCTTGTTTGAACCAATACAAAGGCGCATTTAAGTTGTTTTGCTTCACAAAATCCCAACCTTCGGCAAGCCAAAAATTGAAGTTTTGATAACCTCCTGCTTCAATAAATTCTAAATATTCTCTATTGGTTACAAGATTCTTAGAAATTTCAAACTGCTCTACAAAGACACGATGAACGCCTTTTTCATTATCAAAATAAAAATCATTTGTATCATCTGATTGAAAACCAATTTGATAAATTCCTTCTTTTATTCTTATAAAACTTTCTTCTTTTGAGGACAAGGCATGCCTTTTCCCTACAAATACAGTAAAATCATTAATCGGCATCTTGACAGCAGGAAAAAGTGGATTATTTCCCAAAACATATTTTATATCTGTAACTAATAATTCTTGATGCTGCTCTTCGTGATTGAGTCCAATAAAAAGACGTTTTTTTATTTCTACTTCTGTTTTATTATCAAAAACATTCTCATTACTATTTTCCTGTAATTCTTCAAAAAACAGAGAAAGCGAATTATCTACATATTTTCTATATTCATAAATTTCCTTTGTCGTCGGACGAGTGAGGTTTCCTCTATCTGTTCTCAATACTCGTTTTCCCACCGTTTCATAATAACTATTGAATAAATAATTATAATCCTCATGAAAAACTTTATAATTTTTGAGATAAGGAACAAGTAAAAATGTTTCGAAAAACCACGTTGTATGTGCCAAATGCCATTTTGTAGGACTAACATCTGCCATCGGCTGAACGACAAAATCTTCGGGTTGCAAATCTTGACACAACGAAAGCGTTCTTTGACGAGTTTGATTGAATTTTGAATGTAGGTTTTTATAGAAGTCTTTATTTATATTTTTTTCTAGTGTTTCTGTGGTTTGCATAATTGAAAGTTTTTATTGCTTTAATTCTTTGGAAAGATTACTGTTTTTTGATTGGTTTTGTTTTGAATGGAAATGATATTTTGCTGTTTTCGTATATTGAGAGGGAGAATGCACACATTATTTTTAAAACAAATACGTGCTATCGTATTAGTAGGGAAAAGACACGTCTTTTCCTATATTTGTATTTGATATTGTACATAAATACGCAATACATTTAGGATAATGCATGTATTATCCCTACAAAATTAAAACAGTTTTAAGATTAGCTAAAAAACTTGTCGTCTTTCCAATTTTCTGCATTATTTCTAATATACTTTTCAATTCGTTCATACGATTTTTCATTCTGAATAATATGGTCATGAAAACGATATTGCCATTCAGACTCTAACCCCAATCTATTAACGTGTTTTGATACAGCAGATTTATAACCTCCCAAAATAGATGATAATGTATTTTTTCCTTGCCCTTCACGACGTTTTTCAAAAGGCATTCTATCATCATTTTCTAGCTCATCAATTATTTCTATTGGCTTGTCCAAAATAACTATTCCGTGTATATGATTAGGCATAACTACAAATTCAGGTAATTCTACATAAGGCTGATGATTAGGAATTTGATGCCATAGTACATCTACAATCACACCCACATTTGACAAAATCATTTTTCCATTTTTTATCTCTCCAAAAAAATGTTGCATTTCTTTTGTACAAATAGTAACAAAATATGCACCATTCCAACCATAATCCCACCATTCTGCTCACATAGATTTGCGATTTTTTCTATTTGGACTATTCATTTGTTAATCGTTGTTGTACGTTGAAATACAGCATAAAGCGTGCTTTATCCCTACAAGAAAAATAGTCATTTTGTAGGGACAATGCACGCATTGTCCATAGTATATTAAAAAATATGGGAATAAAATACAGCATAAAGCGTACTTTATCCCTACAAGAAAAATAGTCATTTTGTAGGGACAATGCACGCATTGCCCTAAAAAAATCAATACAAAATACGAAAACGAATAGTATCTTCAATATTTTTGAGTTCTTCGATGACTTTTTCGTTGTATTTTTGATTTACATCTGTAATTACATAACCAATTTTCTCGTTAGTTTTGAGATATTGACCTACGATATTTACTTCATTTTTGGCAAAAATTTGATTTATTTTAGCCAAAATCCCTGGTACGTTTTTATGAATGTGCATCAAACGATGAGCATTTTGAAGTTTTGGAAGCTGCAACTCTGGAAAATTAACACTAGAAAAAGTATTTCCTGCATTGATATAATCTATCATTTTAGTAGGAACAAATTGTGCAATATTTTCTTGTGCCTCAACCGTACTTCCTCCTACATGTGGGGTAAGAATGACATTTGGAATCTGACGCAGCTCCGAAACAAACTCTTCTTGATTGTTTTTTGGTTCTTCTGGATAAACATCAACACCTGCACCTAAGATTTTTCCACTTTTGAGATTTTCTACCAACGCAGCAATATCGACCACCTGTCCACGAGCCAAATTAAGAAACACAACTCCGTTTTTCATTAAATCAAAATGTTCTTTTCTTATGATATTTGTATTTTCTTTTCTTCCATCTACGTGCAAAGAAATAACATCAGAAATACTCAAAAGCTCCTCCAAAGAAGTACACATAGTAGCATTTCCCAACGCCAATTTATCCACAATATCATAAAAATAAACTTTCATTCCCAAGGCTTCAGCCACAACGGAAAGCTGCGCTCCAATATTTCCATAACCAATAATTCCTAGTTTTTTGCCACGCACCTCGAAACTATTTGTAGCCGATTTATTCCATTTTCCTGTGTGCATTTCCATGACACTTTTGGGAACACCACGCATGAGCATAATCATTTCTCCAATGGCAAGTTCGACAACGCTTCTCGTATTGCTATATGGTGCATTAAAAACCACAATTCCTCTATCTTGACAGGCTTCTAAGTCAATTTGATTTGTTCCAATACAAAACGCCCCAACTGCCAAAAGTCTATCAGCGTGTCTTATAACTTTGGAAGTCAGATTAGTTTTAGAACGAATGCCTATAATAGAAACGTCTTTTATTTTTTCAATTAATTCGTCTTCGCTGAGTGCGCTAGTGAGTAATTCTACTTGATAACCTTCTTTTTGCATCATTTGCATTGCCGAAGGATGAATATTTTCAAGTAAAAGGACTTTAATTCTACTTTTTGGATACGAAATATTACGAGCCAGTTTGTTTACATACAAAAACTCATCAAGATTTTGGGCTTCTCGGTCGGCTTTATCGACTACTTTATCACGTTTTATATTCTCTGTAAAGGCATAAAATTCGTTTGCCAGTCCAGCTTCTTTGATTTCATAATCGGTATACCCATCACCAATTACATAAATATCGCCTTGCAAATCTAGTTTTCTAAGCAGTTTTACCTTTCCATTATCTTCCGACAAAAAATTACTTACATCAAAACCTATTATTTTTCCATTTTCATCAAATTCAAATTGATTAGCATAAATATTTTCTGGTTTTATACCAAATTTGGTAACAATCGGAACAATAAAATCTTTAAAACCACTAGAAACAATCAAAATAGTATCTTTATAGGTATCAAAAAAAGTTTGATTTCTTTTAAAAGATTCAGATACTTTTTCGCTTAGTTTTTCGATAAGCTTGGGCAAATGACTTTTATTTGCTTCCAAAATTGCAATTCTTTGATAAAGAGACTCTCTAAAAGAAAGTGTTCCGTCCATGGCTTGTTCGGTCAAAGATTGGATTTGAGAAAGACGTTGATTTTTCTCTGGGTGATTTTGTAGTGCAATCTGACAGAGTTCGTCCATTGCTTCTACTTTCGTAAAAGTACTATCAAAATCTATAATGAAATAATTGCGTTTTTCGGTTTTGCTTGATGTCGGATTCATAAACTCTAATTCGGCTTAATATAAGTGAAGATAATTTTATTTCTTGTGTTTTAATTTTTGTTTGTGTCGGTTTGGGTACTAAGTTATGAAAAATTAAATTATCGTTTGTTAGTAACACCAAACGAAACATTCAAATTATCCGTAAGTTTGTAAAAAGTAGATAAAAAACCGTATTCTTATTCTCTGTGAACTCTGTGGTTCAAAAATATATTCAGGAAAAGGCAAGCCGTTTTCCCTACCAAAACAAATCTAAAATCTAACTTCATACTTTATTATATTATGGCAGAAACATTAACTATATCAGCATCGGCTACCAAAGCTGAAAAATACCAAGAACTTATTCCTCAAATAAAAGCGCTTACTTCTGTTGAAAGCGACCTTACGGCAAATCTTGCCAATATAGCAGCAGCTCTAAAATATGGAATGGGATTTTTTTGGGTAGGTTTTTATCGTGTAGAAACAAATAATGCTACTGATTTTGAGAATCAAGTTCTGGTTCTTGCACCCTTTCAAGGACCTTTAGCGTGTACACGTATAAAATACGGAAAAGGCGTTTGTGGAAAATCTTGGCAAGATAAAGCGACAATTTTAGTAGAAGATGTAGAGCTTTTTGAAGGTCATATTGCGTGTAGCACTGATTCAAAATCTGAAATTGTAGTTCCTGTTTTTGATAAAAACGGAAATGTAGCTTTGATTCTGGATGTAGATAGCGACAAAGTAAATAATTTTGATGAAACAGATAAAAAATACTTGGAAGAGTTGGTAAAAATTATTGAAGGATTGTTGTAAGAATTTCCTCACAAAAAAAGCTAATAGTAAAACTATCTTTGTAAATTTGTGTTTTCATTTTTACTTTTTGCTATAATTCTATCAATTATTTACAAATAGGACTTTCGCAATTTTAAAAAAATAACGGAATTTTATTTTTCAAAAACGGTATTTATGTAGGGACAATGCATGCATTGTCCCTACTAGAATGAAAATAACAGAATAAAATTTCGTTCCATAAAC
>PFKD01000124.1 GCA_002784125.1 Flexibacter sp. CG_4_10_14_3_um_filter_32_15 | reverse complement strand
AAACTTCTACAGATTTGGACATAATTGAAAAGTAGTAATGAGGATAATAAAGCTAAATATAAATATTTTTCGTGCGTTTACCCTAGATTTTATATAAAACGGAAGTAGATTAACAAAGTTTTTCCTACAAAACAAAAAAACGGCTATCCATACAAAAATGAATAGCCGTTTCTATTTTATAAAAAAATTGAAATTAACTGGTTACTATTTACTGGTAACTGAAATGCCTTTTTTCCAGTCTTTAAATTCAGAAGTATAATAGAGATAAGCTGAAGAAGCTGCGCCTTCATACTCTCCTGCCAAATCTGCCTTCAAATCAAGATGAATAACTTTTTTATCGCTTGGAGTCATCTGACGGTAATAAAAAACAATGCTATGCTCACGAATTTCATAAAAATCAACTTTGTTTTTTTCTATGAGTTCTTTGAGTTGCCAAGGCTGTGCCGAAAGTCCCCCTGGTAAACCCACAATGGCTATTGTCATTGGCAAACCTTCTTTAGTTGTGTTTTCTAAAGTAGTAGTCAAACGAACAGTTTCGCCTACTTTTACTTTGTTTTCTGCTAATGAAGTTTCTAATTTTACGCTGCATTTATCGCTACTTTTTGGCAAATCTGTAAACCACTCTGCTGAAAAAGTATAAGGTAAAGGTTCTTTTACGCCTACATACTTGATACGAACTGTATTTTTACCAGCCTTCAAATGCTTTCCTAGATTTTCTACTTCAATAGCGTTTTGCTCGCCTGCTTCGTAATGTGCTGTACTGACTTTTTTGCCATTTACATAAATTTCAATATCGCCACTTTCAGGCGTTTTTTGTGCATATTTTGCATACGTAGTCAAAGATTTGAGAGCCAAAACAGTACTTTGTGTATTTCCAAAACCACCATAAGGCGAACGAGAACCAACTAGATATTTTACACCATTTTGTAAAATAGTTATTCGTTTTTTATCCGATTTCATAATTGCTAATAAAGCTAAAGAAGTTGTTTCTGCTGTTAGTCCTTGTCCTGTTGAGCGAGTGATGGAATGTTTTGTTCCTTCCCAAGAGCCGTTTTCTTTTTGAAGAGAAATAAGGGTTTCTAATAAAGATTCAGCACGATTATCATTCAGATTTTGTAATGTATTTACTACCAAAGCAATCAAATAAGGGTCTTTTGACTCATTACTATTTTTGAGTGCATTTTGATAAGCTGCTTCTGCTTCGTCTTTAATATCCTTAAAACCTGCTTCTGAAAGCGAATAGGTAATGTAGGCATTTGTGATGTCATCATCTGCACCTCCAAACGCATCTAATGCCTGTGGGTTACGCTTAAAGCCACCTTTCCCGTCTTTTCGTTCCATCAGCCAGTTGGTTGTTCTAGTAAGCATTTGCTCATCGACTAAATTTCCTGTAACGGCTGCCATGTCTTTAAATTCCATCAAACCGTAAGCTGTCAGAGCTTCGTGAGCAGGATTTGCACCAAACCATTCGTAACCTTTGTCCTTAGATTCAAAAGAAATCAAACGTTTGTAGCCTTTTTCTGTCAAGGCTGTTGCTTTTTCTAAGGCTGCTTGTTGTTCTTTATTCAAATCTTTTTGGACAGAAAGATAATCTATTACCAAAAGATTTGGATAAGTAGAAGACGATGTTTGTTCGAAACAACCGTAAGGTTCTCTCAAAATAGATTCAATTCCTGCCAAAAGGTCGTCCAAAACAGAAGGAAAAGCTGTAAAAGTTGCTTTGCTAGTTCCCATTACAGGATTTGCAATTTCGAAAGAATAGGTTTTGTCTTGACTTTCTCCAGATAAGGCAATGGCAGCAGGAAAGCCTTTTGAAAAGACTTCCACTTCTTGCTCAAAACGGTCTTGAACTCCATTTTGTCCGACAAACTGAACAATAAATTTACCTTTTCCTGCTTCATTTTCAATCAAGAAATCCATATTGACAACCTTTGTTTCATTAGGTTGCAACGTCATTCTATTTTTCCATTTGCTTTCCGAAACAGGAATCCAAGAAGAAGGATAATCTGCCAAAACGCTACCACTCAATTCTGTTTCAGTATTGTTTTGTAACATCAAAGGAATAGAAATTTTATCTCCCATTGACATAAACAAAGGCAATTTTGTGTCTAAACTAAAAGGTAATTCTGTGTAAAAAACACTTTCAGTTCTTCCAATTCCTCCATCGCTTGCAATTCCTTCACAAACCACACGAAAAGCCGTAATTTCATCAGAAGCATAAAATTCTACTTGTGATTTTCCTTTTGCATCAACTTTGATATTTCCACTCCAAAAAATGGTACTTCTAAAATCAGTCCTTGATTTAGATTCGTTTTCTGTTTCATTTTCTTTTTTAGAATAATCTACCTTTGGAAAAACTCTAGCACGATGATAAGTTATGACTGGAATTATTGGTTTTTCTTCTCTATTATTTGCTACTTGTCCAAAATTCTCTTGTCTTCTGTCCATCACAACGACTTCATTTAACTCCTCTTCTACTTCAGCTATTTCGACAGCAGGTGCATCATCAACGATTTCAATGTTGTCTTCTAAAATCTCGTTTTTTAATAATTCATCTTTTTGCATCTCTGCCATTACAACTCCATCATCAAAAACAGCACCTTCAACATCTTGATTTCCACCAACTGCTTTCATTTCTTTCATTTGCATTGCTCTGACAGGTATAGCCATGTTTTTTTCTCGTCTTATTCTTCTTAAATCATAAAAAGTCAAAGAATAAGAAGAAGAATATGCTACAACACTTTGGGCAGCCGTTTGTGAGCTATCCGTAGCTACAAGGGTAATCGGTTCATAGAGTTTGTAATTTTGAAACTCAAAATAGCCTTTATCATCCGTTTTGGTAGAAATATTCTTTCCTTGAATTTCTACTTTTACATTTTTGGCAGGTTTTCCATTTTCTTTATTTACAGTTCCTGCAATGATACTTTTTTCTGCATTGTATTTCAAAGTGATAGAAGATTTCTGAATTTGCTCCCACGTAAATTTTCTCCAACCGTGTGTAAGCATGAGTAAATCTCTAGCTTGTGCAGCTTTGTCTTCGTCTTTATCAAAATCTTTGGTAAAGTAAGAGCGAGGTTCTTTTACTTCTCCTTTCAAATCAGCTTCTAATAAAAGATGCGAAAGAATATGGCTAGATTTATCATCAGCAAAAGAAAGCAGTTTGTCATCGACAACAGAAAGCGATAAATTGGCTGGCATCGGAATTCCTCTATGGTCTGTAACCTTAATATTTAAAGTAACTTTTTCACGAGGTTGGTAGTTATCTTTATTTGATTTTACAGAAATATTTAATTGTTTCTCTGTATTTAAGAAAACCAAACGCTCTGCTCTTTCTATTTTTTTAGCATCAAAAAGCGTAAAATTAGCTACCCCAATTGGCATTTCATCCGTTGGAATATTGAGTGTATTCTCTCCTTTTTTGACAGAAATTTTCTTTGAAAAAATAATTTCTCCACGTAATTTTCCTACCAAAAATACCTCTTCCATGACAGGCGAATAGATAGAAAACTTCAAATTAGAAGTGTCATAAACTTTTTTGTCGTCTTTTTTAGAAACAGGATAATTGATTTTTAGACCATAACCTACTTCTACTGTTTCGGGTAGTTTGTACGTAGTTTCTACTCCTTTTGGACTTGTAATTTTGGCAGTATAATTTTCGCCTTCTTTAGCTTCAAATTGAAAATTCCCCATTCCTTTATGAAGTGATGAAAAATGACCGACTTCTTTTCCTTTAGAATCTGTAATAATTCCTTGAACATCAGCAGGTTTTCCAAATTCATCTTTACACCAAAAAGCTACATTTGAAGCTGTACCAGCTAGAATATCGCCACCTTCTGGAAAAAATTGTAAATCAAAAACAGTATTTGCTAATGGAATAGAACGAGAAATAGATTCTGTTTGTCCGTTGTGAGAAAGCAAAATATTTAGAAGTCCGTCGGCTGTGTCTAACTTTTTAGGAAGTTCGAAGGAAATAATTGTTTTTCCTGCTGCGTCTGTTTTTGCTTTTGCTTTTGAAATAACTTGACCTTTTAGGCTTACCACAAAATCTACTTCTTTGTCTGCAATAGGTTCATTTGTTAGACTTTGTAAATCTAGATTTGCTTCTACTTTATCTCCTGCACCATAAGCATCTTTTTCAAAATCTAATTTCATTTTCAGACGAGGCAAGACTACTTTTTGAACTGTGATTTCTTTTTCAAAAATGAGTGGATTGCCGTTTTGGTCTTTTGCATTTTCTTCTATCACAAAATTTTCTTGCCATTTTGTGTAGGCTTTTATTTTATAAAGCCCTCCTGCTGCGTCTTCTGTCAGGTCAAATTCGCCTGATGCTGTTCCTTCTTCTAAAATTAATTGAATTTTTTTGGCTACGTTTCCTTTTGGGTCAATGAATTCGACGTGCAAAATATCACTTCTTTTTGAAGGTTCTAATGTTATTTCATCTTGAACATAGGCTTGAAACCAAATTGTTTCAGAAGGTTTGTAGAAAGGTTTGTCTAAGTGTAAATATACTCTTTCAGAGCCATACTTTTCTTGAAAAGAAGTGTTTATTTGAGTGATTTTTTTGAGCCATTCGTCGCCAGTTTTTGAACGAAAACCCCAAAGGGTAACTGCGCCTGCTGTAAGTGCTGCGCCTGCTAGTAAGTGCCACATACGAAAAAATTTGAGTTGCATAATTGATGTATTAATAATAGGTAAATTAGGTAATTTTTATGAATAATTTGTCATTGTTGGTGGTATTTTAGGGTAAACGCACGAAACTT
>PFKD01000088.1 GCA_002784125.1 Flexibacter sp. CG_4_10_14_3_um_filter_32_15 | reverse complement strand
CTTGTCTTTGTATTTTGCTACCAATAGGAAGTTCCTACGGAACAAATTGTATGTCCCACAAAAATTGTCAGATAACCATTTTTACTTAAAATTGAAAAAAAATAGCGATTAAAAAAAATCTATTGTCTTGTATCAAATTTATTTTAAAAATAATCCTATTTTCGTTCAAAAATTGATTGAAAATTCCGTATTATTGTGTTAAGATAATAATCAGGTAAAAAATACTACTCACAACAAGTAGCTCCATTCAAGACTCATTCAAGAATAGACATTGACTTACTTATGGCAAACCCAACTCAAAATACAGACAAAATCAGCTTAGTCATGCTTGTAGATGATAATGATACTGATAATTTTATTAGTAAACGCATCATCGAACTAACAGGCTTTGCAAACGAAGTAGTTACAAAAAATTCAGGAAAAAGTGCTTTAGAATATCTAAAAGAAAATAAAGATGATGACTCCAAACTTCCAGATTTAATATTTTTGGATATAAATATGCCTATCGTCGATGGCTTTATTTTCTTATACGAATTTGGTCAGATGCCAAAATCTGTACATAAAAAATGTCGCATTTCAGTTCTTTCTAGCTCTGATAACAAGCGTGATATAGATAGGATTGTAGGAAATGAGTATGTAATTAAGTTTACTACAAAACCTCTTACAGAAGACGCTCTCAATGCTGTAAAAGACGTTTGGATTAAGCAAAAATAAAATGATACGATTAGGGTGTATAACAAATTGTCGTTTTTTGTAGGGAAAAGGCTTGCCTTTTCCCTACTTAATACAAATTGACTAAGCGACACCCAAAGAACAGCGTAGCTAATTTGTTATGCACCCTACGATTATTTTCGTTAAATTTTTACTTTTTACAAAACTTTTAGTTCATTTTTAGCGTTTGGTTTCTGCAACTGAGTTGCATTTACTATATTTGCACATCAAAAAAATTGCAATAGATTACGCTATGAAAAAATATCAGTATTTAAAAAACAAGATCAAGCATATCAATTCTGACTTTATAGGAGCAATAAGTGCATTTTTATGCATTATTCATTGTGCTATTGTACCTATTTTGATGGGGTTTCACTCTGTTTATTATGCAGGAGATGTACTAACTTCTACTTCTCACACAGAAGATTTACATAATCATTCTGTAGATTCATTTCATTTTTTTGAAGGTTCGCATTGGCATTCCTTAGATTATTTTTTTATTATAATCACTCTAGTAGCTGTATATTTTGCAACTCGTACAAGCGTGGTTTCTTGGATTAAGATAGGTCTTTGGAGTTGTGCAAGTCTTTTTATAATTTCTATTTTGTTAGAAGAATATATTGTAGGAATAGAATATTTAGCTTATTTAGCTTCTGCTTTACTTATTGTTTTTCATTTTCTAAATCAACATTTAGGAAAAAAAATGACGTTAAATGCCAATAAAATAGAGGAAGGAATAGAAATAGACCTAAATTTTGAAAGGAACAGTTTTGATGCTGTCAGTCTGGAAACAGAAATTCAATCAAAAAAACAAAATAGAGTAAGTTGTGCTTGTTAAAATACATCAGATAAAAAATAATCTAATTATTTTTAAAGAAAAATCTTCTTAATCTATTGAAAATCAATTAGTAAGAAATAATCAGAAAAATAATTGCAAAAAAAGTCAATTTCACTATTGAATATTAAAAAAACAGTAGTATCTTTGCATCACCTTTAAGCGAAAGAAGTACCAAAAAATGATTTATACTCTAAGTTTGAAACATAAGTAGTCAAAACTAAGTAGTAAATTTAGTAAAAAGTCAAAAAAAATCTTCGAGTACTAACACAAGCGAAAGTAGCTCAGTTGGTAGAGCGCAACCTTGCCAAGGTTGAGGTCGCGAGTTCGAGCCTCGTCTTTCGCTCAATTTTTACGGACTTTACATGGAGAAGTAATTTTTTATTTTTGATAAAAAATGAAACTTTAAAAAAAAGCCTATAAAAATGAGTGAAAATTTAGCTTTAAAAGAAAGCTAAATCATAATAAGCTGGAATGGTGGAACTGGTAGACACGCAGGACTTAAACAGTAGTTTGTTTCAAAATTTAAAGTTATAATTTAAAGTTATAATTCAAAGTTATAATTCTTTATAATTTTAAATTACTGACAAATCAAATTGAGTGCCTCTAAAGAAATTTAGAGAGTAGAACTTCTCAAATTCGGGGAAACCTTATTTTTAATAACTTTAAAAATGGCAATCCCGAGCCAAGCTTCAATCTTGTAAAAGATTGTTGAAGGTGTAGAGACTTAACGGGAAGTACCTAAAGTTTGGAAATAAAATATTTTGTTTTTAAATTAAGGTAAAGAGAAAGTCCAGACCACAAAATATTTTTATATTTTATTATAAAAATATGCAACGAAAGTTGTAGACGGTACGAAAATCCTGTGCCTTAATCGGCGTGTGGGTTCGATTCCCACTTCTAGTACAATAATCGACAAAACAGGCATATCTTAACGGATATGCCTTTTTTTGTTTTATAAATGATGATTTTTATTCAAACTGCTTTGTCAAATTCTCTACTACTTCTCTGATTTTACTCTTTCCAGAAGTAAGGTCACTTTGAATATCCATAATAGTTTTGTCTCCAGCCAAAACAAAAGTATTTCTTTTAGGAATCGAAACAATAGGAAGTAGAGAGTCATATAATTTAGCTACTTTTCCTGTTGTATCTGCTAAGAGCTCGAAAGGTAAATTATATTCTTTTTTGAAGCGATTATGCGTTTCGATATCGTCTTTGCTAATCCCAATAACCGTAACTCCCAAATCTCTAAATGCTCCAAATTCATCTCTAAACGAACATGCTTGTTCAGTACAAACACTTGTAAAATCTTTTGGATAAAAATAAATAATACAAGGCTCGTTGCCCACCGAATCATAAAGTGTAAATTCTTCGCCTGAAGTAGAATCTAAAGTAAAATTGGGTGCTTTTTCTCCGACTTTTAGTCCCATAAGTAAAGTTTTCTTAATTGTAAATGATAAATTATTAATTGTAAATTATCAAACTGGTTTATTACAGATTAGTTTGAAAACAAGTAAATTTTAATTTGTCTAATAAAATCAAAACTATTTTGATTGCAGTCAGTTTTGGTGTAAAGAGATTACGTATACTGAGTTCTTTTTAAGTTCTTTTAGAGTTCTTTTAGAAATCGATTTTTTTTCTTAGCTCAAAGTGCTTAATTTTGCACCTTAGTTTTACAAATAATAAAACTAATTTTTTATCACTTTTAAAAAGAATATATCATACCTATGAATTTAGTAAATAAACCTGCGCCTCGTTTTTCTGCTTCTGCCGTAATTGAAGGCGAAGAAATCATTAACGACTTTTCATTAGACCAATATATTGGCAAAAAAAATGTAATTCTTTTCTTTTATCCAAAAGATTTTACATTTGTTTGCCCAACTGAGATTTTAGCTTTTCAAGAAAAATTAGCTGTTTTTGAGTCAAAAGAAACTGCTATTGTAGGCTGTTCGACAGATACAGAAGAAACTCACCTTGCTTGGCTTATGACTCCAAAAAACAAAGGTGGCATCGAAGGCGTAACTTTCCCAATGGTAGCAGATACTGCCAAAACAATCGCTACAAATTATGGCGTTTTGGGTGGAGATTATACATATGACGAAAATAACAACCTTATTTTTGAAGGCGCACCAATCTGTCTTCGTGGTACATATTTAATCAATAAAGAAGGAATTATCAAACATGTTTCTATCAATGATTTTCCTTTAGGACGTAACATTGACGAGTATATTCGTTTGGTAGATGCACTTCGTTATGTTGAAAAACATGGAGAAGTTTGTCCTGCAAACTGGGAAGAAGGAAAAGAAGCAATACACGAAACAAGAGAAAGTGTAGCTAATTATTTAGGTAAACAATAATTTATTGCCTTTTCAAATAAAAATAGACCTAACTTTAATTCAAAATTAGAGTTAGGTCTTTTTTTGCTCTATGTCCCTTAACAAAGCTATGTCTACTTTATTTTTATAATAAACTCGCACAAATTTTGATTAAAAAATAAAACTTCTTATCTTCTGTTAGCACTTTAGACAAATTATTTTTGATTTACACTTTTATATTTCGGTGTTTTAATGACCACTCTCTTGTCTTTTTACCTAAAAATTAACCTAACTTCTATGAAAATCAGTTTACTCAAAAAATATAATCTATTTTCGTTTATATTTGTAACTTTATTTGCTTTATCATCTATTTTATCAAGCTGTGGGGCTTCCAAACGCTCTGATTGTCCGACGTACAGAGATTCTGACCCCAAAGTTATTTTTGGAGAAATCACATTAGAGGAAAGAATGGAACAACAAGAAAAAGACCTTCAAGTAAAATCAGACAGACAACGAAGAAAAGAAGCCAAAAAGCAAATTAAACGCTCAAAAAAAACTAGAAAAAGACGTAAAAAATAATAAGGTAAAAGCTAATAGTTCTTAATAATTTCAATGGAAGAATTAGATAATCAACTCGACTTATTACATAAAGGCTATAAAGCCCTATCGACAAAACTACTAGGATGGTTTGAAACCTTAGTTTCCATGTTGCCCAATTTTTTCTTGGCAATCATTGTATTAATTGTATTTTATTTTTTAGCAAAGGCAATCAAGGTAGGCATAAATCGTATGCTTACTCGCCTAGTAGATAATAAAAACATCTTAGACTTAGCCACTCAGATTATATTCTATGTCATTATGCTCGTTGGTACTTTTGTGGCTTTGGGAGTTCTGAACTTAGATAAAACAGTTACTTCTTTGCTCGCTGGTGCTGGTGTGATTGGTCTTGCGCTTAGTTTTGCCTTTCAAGATTTGGCTACTAATTTCATTTCAGGGGTTTTTCTTGCTATACAAAAACCGATACAAATTGGTGACCTTATCCAAACCAACAATTATATTGGTTATGTAAAAAAAATAGGCTTGAGAGCCATTGATATAGAAAATTTTGACGGACAGTATGTAATTATTCCTTCAAAAGAAGTTTTTCAAAGTCCACTATTAAATTTTAATCGTCTGAATCATCGAAGAGTAAACGTTCCTGTTGGTGTTTCGTATGGAGATGATATAGAAAAAGTAGAGAATTTGTTGTATGAAACAATTCGTGATTTGGATATTACAAAAAATGATTTTAGTGATGTCCGTATAGATTTTGATGGGTTTGGAGATAGTTCTGTTAATTTTATTGTCCGTTTTTGGATAAACCAATGTAATCAACCTTCTTATCACAGAGCTTATACAAAAGCAGGAATAGCTATCAAAAAAGCATTTGATGCCAATGATATTACGATTCCTTTCCCTATTCGTACTTTAGATTTTGGAATAAAAGGAGGAGAAAAACTTGTTGAACAACTCGCTATTTTAGATAAATTAGACCAAATAGAGCAAAAAAAATCACAAACTAGAAACAGCACAGACTCAGAAAAATAAATCCCAAATTAAGATTTTCTGTAATAAATCAGCTTTATTCAAACTAATAGAATACTATCTTAGTACTAGCATTATAATCATCTAAAAATAGCTTTGAATAATTTATGAATCTTGCCCAAAATACTGCTGAAGCCCTACGTGCTACTCGTGATAATTGGCTGCGCTCGCTTCTTACTATTTCTTTGATTGCTATCGGAATTACGGCCTTGGTTGGTATTTTGACAGCTATTGATGGCATCGAACAAAATATCACTTCGGGTCTTTCTGATTTAGGAGCAAATTCTTTCGATGTCAAAGATAAAAATAATAGTATGCGTTCTCGTCGTCGTGGCGTAGTAGAAAAAATAGAAACTCCATTGAAATACAATGAAGTAATGGAATTTGAAAAGCGTTTTAGTGAGAATGTCAGTTCTCAAGATGCCGTTACTATTTATACGAGAGTAGGTTTTGGAACAGAAGTAAAATATCAATCTGAAAAAACAAATCCAAATTCGTCTGTTATCGGAATTGATGAAAATTATAATGTTGTAAATGGATATGAAATTAAAGAAGGACGAAATTTTACAGCTTTAGATATTCAACGAGGAAGTCAGTTTGCCATTATTGGAAAAGAAATAAAAGAAACTCTTTTTAAAGAATCGTCGCCTATTGGGAAGCGAATTTTGGTAAAAGGCTATGGTTTTACGGTCATTGGGCTTTTAGAAGAAGAAGGAGGAGTTGGAAGTTCTTCAAGTACAGATAGAAGTGTTTTAATTCCTCTACCAATGGCAAATATTTTGGGAAATGACAGACAACTTTCTTATACAATTACAGTAGGTGTAAAAAATCCTACCCAAACCGAAGCCTTAATGGGAGAAGCGACAGGACTAATGCGAATAATTAGAGGCGACAAGCTCACCCAAAAACCTTCTTTTGAGGTTTCTAGTAGTGATTCACTTTCTTCTTCTTTGGGAGAAATTTCAGGCATGTTGCGTCTAGGAGGATTTGCTATTGGACTTTTGACTTTACTGGGTGCATCTATCGGACTGATGAATATTATGCTCGTTTCGGTAACAGAACGAACTAGAGAAATAGGAATCCGAAAAGCTATTGGAGCTTCCTCCAAACAAATTAGAAGGCAATTTTTAATCGAAGCAATCGTTATTTGCTTATTAGGTGGATTATTTGGCATTTTTTTGGGTATTGCATTAGGAAATGGAGTTGCCAAAATTGTGGGAAGTGCAGAGGCTCAATTTATTATTCCTTGGCTTTGGATGATTATTGGAATTGTAATTTGTGTTGTTGTTGGATTAGCTGCTGGAGTATATCCTGCCTATAAAGCTTCTAAACTAGACCCTATTGAATCTTTGCGTTATGAATAATTTTTGCTATCTTATTGGATAGTTCTTTAGAAAATTATAATTTTTGTTTTGTTTTTTTAACAAAAAGCCACATATTACGTTTAATTACTAATTCACTTCATTTTAATTCAGATTTTTCAAAAAACTATCCTACATATAAAAATAATGTTTTTGTGGAGACTTTCAAATAGAAAGATTTTGTTTGATACATTTTAAACTAATTGCAAATCTTATTCACAAATATATTACTACTCATTTTACCTTTATTTCTTATTAAATGAAAACTACGAAATATTTATTTTTTTTATCTTTAATTGGTCTTCTATTTTTTTGTAATGGATATGTTTGGGCTACTTCACTTACCACATTAAAAGGCTCAAAATGGTATTTGGAAAGGATGACAGAGCAAGACACGAGCGTTTCTTCCAAAATTACTTCTAAATTATTCAAACAAGGAGCGCAACAAATTTCATTCGAAAAAAATGGAAAATACGATGCACGAAATTTATTAGGCTTAGATAGTTTGAAAGGGTTTTTTATCGAAACAAAGCATACTTTAGTTTTGAGTAATGAAGATGGAAGTGCCTATTATTGGGTGTTTGAGTTTCAAAACAAAACATCAGATTCCTTGACTGTACAATTTGTTAATTACTCTGCAAAGTCTTCTATAATCAAACTTACTTTTAAGCCAATGACACAACAGCTTGAAGAAATGGTGTTATCACAAACCAACCAACCCAAATATGCTGATTTTAAAGGCGATTGGGAGTGGAATTTTGATGGCAAAAAAGTATTAATCCAACTCAATCAGGTAGGAAAAGAAGTCTTAGGAACACATTGTTACGGAGTAGATTGTCTACATAATTACTCTCTTTCTGGGACAGTAGAAGGAGATACAGCAACTTTACAGATAAAAGACCGTAATACATTAGAAATATTGGGAGTTGGAAAACTTATTCGTCTGTCTGACGGAACACTAAGTTGGCGATTAGACAAAAATGAAAAAAATAAGATTGTAACTGTCGAAAAAATACAACTCAATCACTCAAAAGAATCCTTAGAGGAAAAAAAACTTTAAAAACCTCAAAAATGTAATTGCTAAAAACCATAAATTAAAGTAAATAAATCACATCGATTTTATCGTATTTTTTGATACCTTTTTAGTATCTTTGTAATTACAGAAAACAGAAACTAGCAAAATACGTACAATCTTAACAGGTTCACGCCAAACTTCTCATAGATTTGGTGTGTTCTTTTTTTTGGTAAAAATTCCTTACTTATTAATCAATTAATAAGGAACTTCATACAATTTGACAAACAAATAATAAAATTTCAGAATTATGGCAAATATATCATATTTTACAAAAGAAAAATACGACGAATTACAACAAGAACTCTTATATCTCAAAACAAAAGGACGAGCAGAAATAGCAGAAGAGATTTCAGAAGCTAGAGATAAAGGCGATTTGAGAGAAAATGCAGAATATGATGCAGCAAAAGATGCTCAAGGAATGCTAGAAATGAAGATATCAAAGCTAGAAACAACTATCAGTAATGCCCGTATTTTGGACGAATCTCAAATTGACACTTCAAAAGTTTCTATTCTTTCGAAAGTAAAGATTAGAAATACAGCCAACAAAAAATTAGTTTTGCAATATACTATCGTTGCTGAAGAGGAATCTGATTTGAAACAAAACAAAATATCGGTTCTTTCTCCTATCGGCAAAGGTCTTTTGGGCAAGAAAGTAGGCGAAATGGCAGAAGTAGAAGCTCCAAGAGGAAAAATGAAATTTGAAATTTTGGAAATAACAAGATAATGAAAAGTGGTAAGTGATAGATTATAAGTGATAAACAGAATGAATATTTCAAAAAAGTAGTGCTAAAATTCATAATTTTCATTCCGTAATTTTTAATTTTTAATTAGCTACGCTGATTATTTCATAATTCGTAATTGACACATGAGTATTTTTACAAAAATCATAAACGGAGAAATTCCTTCGTACAAAATATTAGAAGACGAAAAGCATCTTGCTTTTTTAGATGTTCGTCCATTGAAAGAAGGACACGTTTTGTGTGTTCCCAAAAAAGAAAATGACTATATTTTTGACTTGACAGATTCAGAACTTTCTGAATTAATGGTTTTTTCAAAAAAAGTTGCCACAGCACTAAAAAAATCTATTTCTTGCAATCGTATTGGAGTCGCTGTTGTTGGTTTGGAAGTGCCACATACACACGTTCATTTAGTTCCGATTGACGAAATTACAGATTTGAATTTTGAGAAAAAAAGACCAGAGTTTAGTCAAGAAGAATTCCAAAAAACAGCCGAAAAAATTCGTCAGAATTTTTAAAAAGTAAATAGGTGTCGTTGGTGGGATACCAAAAACGGCAAACGGTTTTGGTAGGGAAAAGGCTCGCCTTTTCCTTTTTTATGTCTTTTCTTTTTTACGAATAGTAGAGTACGATTTTGTCATTTCCCAATCCCTAATTTCCATTCTCCAATTCCTAAAAAATATGCTTTCTTATTCAGACTTCGAAAAAGTACAAATGCGTGTCGGAACGATTTTGGAAGCTAAGGTTTTCGAAAAAGCACACAAACCAGCTTATCAATTACAAATTGATTTTGGCGATTTTGGAATCAAAAAATCAAGCGCACAAATCACAGAGAAATATCCTAATCCAGAAGTTTTGGTAGGAAAACAAATTATTGCAGTTACTAATTTTCCACCCAAACAAATAGCCAATTTTATGTCTGAATGTTTGGTTTTGGGAGTAATTGGAGATGAAAATGGTGTAACATTGCTTACAACTGATAAACCTGTGGAGAATGGTCTTTTGATTAGTTGAAATTACAGTATAAATTTCTGAACTTGTGTAAAAATTTAATTTTAAATTATTTGACTAACCTAACAACTAATAACGCAGAAAAATCTAAAACCGAAAAAATAGCCATTCTTTCAGTTTTGAAACCTGTCGATGATGTTCGTGCCTATCAAAAAATAGCAAAATCAATTTCATCAACTTCTAAAAAAGTAACTTTAATCGGTTTTGAGAAAAGCAGTGATCTTAAAAATCTTGATACAAGTTCAAGTATAAATTTTATAGAATTATTTACTTCAAAAAAGAACGCAACTCGTTTAGGATTATGGCGTTTTTTTGCAGGTTTTAAAGTTTTCAATCAGCTTTTGCAACTCAAACCTAATACAATTATTTTTTGCGCAGTCGAGCTGCTACCTTTTGCTTTGCTTTTCAAATTTTTATTTAATTCAAAATCAAACAGAGTAAAGTTAGTTTATGATGTGCAAGAAAATTATGCTTTCAATATTTTGTATCAAGATAATTATCCTCATTTTTTAAAAAAATTAATTGCTTTTTTGATTCGGAGTTTTGAAAAATTTTCTTCTTCTTTTATTGATTTATATCTTTTAGCAGAACGCTGTTATTTGGAAGAAATGTCTTTTTTGAGAAAGATAAATTACATTTTTTTGGAGAATAAATTCTTATGTAACTCTTCTGACAGTTGGAAACTGTCAGCTACAGTAAATTCTGATTATTTACAGACAAAAGAAATCAAGTTTCTTATTTATGGCTCATTTTCAAAACCCTATGGAACTTTAGAAGGCATTTTGTTTTTCAAAAAATTAGAAAAGAAATTGCAAAAACACCATTTTTCTGCTCGTTTGGTTTTGGCTGGTTATTGTTCTGACACAACTTATTCTAAAAAAATCATAGAAATTATAGAAAATGAAAACTCTATTTTGTTGCTAAATAATTCTGTTTCAAAACCTATTTCTCACACAATTCTGTTAGAACAACTCCAACAAACCGATTTTGTAATCTTGCCTTATTTATTTAATAAAAGTACTCAAAACTGTATTCCTACTAAGTTTTATGAATGTTTGGCTTACAAAAAACCAATGCTTATTTCTAAAAATCAAAAATGGGAAAACTTTATAAAACCCTTAGAAGCTGGAATGGAGATTAGGGAATGGGAAATGGGGAATGGGAATGAAGGAATAGAAAATGAAATACAGAATATTGCACAGAAAATCCTTTATACTAATTTTTATACAAAGACTATTAATGAAAAGGTATGGAAATTTGATGTAGAGATAATCAAAAAAGTAATTTGACTTTTGTGTTTTTTGAAACTTAAATTAATTGAACAACTTAATAAAGTTAGAAGACAGCTTAAAAAAACATTCTACAAACTAATCATTTATAGAAAATACAAAGTCCATAGAAAACGGGTAAAAATATTTCTTTACACAAATTTTGTATAATTCAAAAATAAATCTTAACTTTGCAGTTCGTTAAAAAGTGGGTAGATGACAAAATTTAGACTTTTATTTGGATTTTAGTTGGATTTTAGAACAAAATAAGACCTATAATAAGCTCTGGATTTAGAAAAAATAATGCCTGTTTTATGGATTTTTCCACAAGATAGCGTTGTTCTGCCTCTACAATAGAAAAGATTTAAGTGTCTTGAATAATTCAATTACAATTATTTCTATCATTCTATTCATCTAAATTCTAACTTATTTTAAAACTTATTTTAAAACTTAAATACTAAATTTTATTTTATTTAATCTTATGGCTAAACAAGACAGCATCGAACAAGACGGAACAGTATCAGAAGCATTATCAAATGCTATGTTTCGTGTTTCTCTTCAAAACGGACACGAAGTAACTGCTCATATTTCTGGAAAAATGCGTATGAATTATATCAAAATTCTTCCAGGAGATAAAGTAAAGTTAGAAATGTCGCCGTATGATTTGACAAAAGCCCGTATCGTATATCGCTACAAATAAAAATGTAGGTCGTCTTTATTCTTTCTTTTGATTGTTGTTGATTAGAAGAAAAATTAAAATCGATGTTCTTTTTTCTTTATATATAAATAAACTTTTCACATTAATTTTCGAATTATGAAAGTTAGAGCTTCCGTAAAAAAGCGTAGCGTAGATTGCAAAATTGTACGTCGCAATGGAAAAGTTTACGTTATCAACAAGAAAAACCCTCGCTTTAAGCAGCGTCAAGGTTAATTTTGTTTTTTTTGATTTAAGTCAAAAAATGCGTAACCTTTTTATATTAGGAAATAAAAATTAAGTTAAGTGAAAAATGAATTTTATTCGTAATTCGTAATTCGTAATTTTTAATTCGTAATTGTTTTTAATAAATCATCACTTAGAATTAATCAGCTAATATGGCAAGGATTCAAGGTGTCGATATTCCAGATAATAAGCGTGGAGTCATTAGTTTGACATACATCTTTGGCATTGGAAACACTCGTGCAGCTCAAATTTTAGATGCAGCAGGAGTTGACCAAAGCAAAAAAGCTAAAGATTGGTCAGACGAAGAGTCTCGTGCAATTCGTGAATACATCGGCGAAAACTTCAAAGTAGAAGGTGAACTAAAATCCGAAGTACAACTAAACATCAAACGTTTGATGGATATTGGTTGTTATCGTGGTTTACGCCACCGTAAAGGACTTCCTGTAAGAGGGCAACGTACACAAACAAATGCACGTACTCGCAAAGGAAAACCAAAAACGGTTGCAAACAAAAAGAAATAATAATTCTCATTCTTATTCAATTAAGAAAAAGTCTAGTAGAGGAAAATTGCATTTATCAGTTTCTGTATTATTAATGAATTTCATTCGTAATTCGTAATTTATAATTCGTAATTAATTCTTTGCAGCTTAAACGTTCAAAAAACTTATGGCACAAAAGCGTAAAGACAAAGCCAAAAAACGAGTAGTGAAAGTTGCTGCTGTGGGACAAGCTCACATCAAAGCATCTTTTAATAACGTTATTATTTCTATGACTAACGAAGCAGGTCAAGTTATCACTTGGGCAACAGCAGGCAAAATGGGCTTCAGAGGTTCTAAAAAGAACACTCCGTATGCAGCCCAAACAGCAGCTCGTGATTGCGCTCAGAAAGCGTATGACTTAGGTCTTCGTAAAGTAGAAGTATTTGTTAAAGGTCCAGGTTCTGGGCGTGAGGCAGCTATCCGTACAATCCATAGTGTAGGTATTGATATTACATCTATCAAAGATGTAACTCCTCTTCCTCACAACGGTTGTCGTCCTCCAAAACGTCGTAGAGTATAATCTTATATTGTCAAGACATTTCAAAATGTCAGACAATTTTAGTTTAGCAAAACGATAAAAAGGAAAAATAGCAACTTGTTATTTTCACTCTTATAAATGTAGTTCAGACTTTAGTCTGAGCAAACAGGCTAAGAAAATAGATAGATACATCTATCTCGCTTCTCCCTACTCTAGCGTAAAAAGAGTTGATAGTGAGTTGAAACGTTAGGTGTTATTCTCCCTTGTTGCGTGCTTTTAGATAGAAATTAGTTTATAGATTATTTTAATAGATATTTTATAGTTTTTTTAAATCGACTGGCTCGGCAACTCTTATTTTTTTGAAAACGGATTAGTTATAACCTTTCTAATCGTCTGTATTCTAAGAGATTTAATTAAGTCTGACAGTAATTATCCTTCTTAATTTATTACAATCAAATAAAAATAAGTAACGTAGAGAAGGACTAGAATACCCCGTTTAGCTCACGACTGTATGAATCCGATAAAACGTGTATTCGTTTTTTTGAAAACGAATTAGCACATAAAATCAATGATTTATACTTTTAGAATTTATTTTTAATTTTCGTAAAACACGAAAAATACAAACAGTATGGCACGTTATACAGGACCTACGGCAAAAATTGCAAGACGCTTCGGAGAGGCAATCTTCGGCCCAAGCAAAGCCCTAAAGAAAAAAGCTTATCCGCCGGGTCAGCACGGAAAAGGTCGTCGTCGTAAAGTATCAGATTATGCAGTCCAGTTAATGGAAAAGCAGAAAGCTAAACATACTTACGGTGTACTTGAGCGTCAATTTTCAAATGTATTTAAGCACGCAGTAAGAGCGCAAGGCTCAACAGGTGAAAATCTTTTGAAATTTTTAGAAACACGTTTGGATAATGTTGTGTACCGTTTAGGCATTGCGCCTACTCGTAGAGCTGCTCGTCAGCTTGTATGTCACAAACACATTACCGTAAATGGAGAAATCGTAAATATTGCTTCTTATTCATTGCGCCCTGGCGATATCGTTGGAGTTCGTGAGAAGTCAAAATCTTTGCAAATTATTACTGATAGCTTGAGTGGAAGAGCAAATGCTCGTTACTCTTGGTTAGAATGGGATAATACAGAAATGCAAGGCAAATTTATGATGCACCCAGAGCGTGAGGAAATTCCAGAGAACATTCAAGAACGTTTAATCGTTGAATTGTACTCTAAATAATCCTAGCTTATATATTCTATTTGCTTAGGATATATACAGTACAGTTTAATAAACTGTTTCTTACCTAATATTAGGACATAATTTTAGGTTATCAATTCTTTAAAAAAACACTTCAAAATATACAGTAAGTTCTATGGCAGTATTAGCGTTTCAAATGCCCGACAAAGTGGTAATGGAGAAAGCCGATGATTTTCACGGTATTTTCGAATTCAAACCATTAGAACCAGGTTATGGTGTAACTGTTGGTAACGCACTTCGTCGTGTATTACTTTCTTCATTAGAAGGTTATGCAATCATCGGTATCAAAATGGGTTCAGTTTTACATGAGTTTTCTACCGTCGAAGGCGTTGTAGAAGATGTAAGTGAAATTATTTTGAATTTGAAAATGTTACGTCTTAAAAAATTAGTAGAGGACGAATCTAGTCAGAAGATTACAATTCAACTTTCTGGAAAATCTGAACTAACTGGAAAAGACATCACAGATGCTACTAATGAATTTGAGGTGTTGAATCCAGAATTGGTAATCTGTCACATGGACGAATCAGTAGAACTCGAACTTGAACTTTTCTTAGACAAAGGGCGTGGATACGTTCCTGCTGAGGAAAATCGTCAAGCAGAAAATTCTGCAAGTTACATTCCAATAGATGCTATCTACACACCAATTAAAAACGTAACGTATAGCATCGAAAATACTCGTGTTGAGCAAAAGACGGATTATGAAAAGTTAGTTATGGATATCCAAACTGACGGTTCTATCCATCCAGAAGATGCTCTTAAAGGTGCCGCTCATTTACTTATGCGTCATTTGGCTTTGATTTCTGATCAAAATATTACGCTTGATTATTTGGAAACACAACAAGAGGAGGAAGTAGATGAAGAATTTGTAAGAATGCGTAAGCAATTAAAGACAGCTCTTTCAGAAATGGATTTGTCTGTTCGTGCTTACAACTGCTTGAAAGCAGCAAACATTCGTACACTTGGCGACCTTGTAAGTTTAGAAATTTCTGATATGATGAAATTCCGTAACTTTGGTAAGAAATCTCTTACTGAATTGGAACAACTTGTATCTGATTTAGGACTTACTTTTGGATTAGACATCGTTAAATACAAATTAGACGAGGATTAATTTTTATTATTCTTTTTATAAATTTGTAATTACTGTCTGATTTAATGTTCTACTACTGGCATTTTATACAGAAATTCAGGCAAGGTTTGTTTTTAATAAAATAAACTTGTCCAAACTTATACGAAAATGAGACACGGAAAAAAATTCAATCATTTAGGGCGTACATCATCTCACCGTAAGGCGATGCTCTCTAACATGGCGGCTTCTCTCATATTACACAAACGAATTCAAACAACTACTGCGAAAGCGAAAGCATTACGCAAATACGTAGAGCCTTTGATTACTCGTTCGAAGGGTGGAACTCAAAACGACCAACGTGTTGTTTTCTCTTACCTTCAAAATAAAGAAGCTACCAAAGAGCTTTTCAACGAAGTAGCTCGTAAAGTGGGTGAGCGTCCGGGAGGATACACACGCATTATCAAACTTAGTTTGTCTCGTGCAGGCGATAACTCTGATGTTTGCTTTATCGAACTTGTAGATTATAACGAGCTTATGCTACAAGAATCAAGCACTTCAGGGCGTACTCGTCGTGGTCGTCGTAGAAAGAAAAAATCTTCTTCTAATGATGCAACGCAAACAGCAGCTTCTTCGGAAGCAACTGAAGAGCAAACAGAAACAAAAGAAGAAAACAAAACAGATGAAGATTCTTCTAAAGAAGAAAACTAATCAAAATTTGATTTTCTCAATATATTAAAAACCAACTTTCTAGCCTTTATGGGTTTGGGAAGTTGGTTTTTTGTTTCTATCTAGTCTAGTTCCTCTAAAAAGTATAAGTAACTCTCATTTGATTTGGTGCAAGGGAAAGCGAAACAGGAATATCATACAAAACTTTTGATTGTCTTTTATTCAGAAAATAAGCTATCAAATCAAAAACAAACAAAAATCCACCTTGCAAAATAAGTGATTTTCTATAACCTAAAAACTGATTTTTATTTTTTGTATCCGTAGTCGTTTTGGCTCGTTCTCTCAAATACAATCCAGTAGCCATATAACCGACATCAATTCCTGTATTGAGCAAAAAAAGTGATTCTATCGAATGATAGGCTTTTAGGGTTTGGGAATAATTCAAATCTGTATTTTTCTTAGCAAATAAAAGACTGCTTCCTGCTAAAGCAAAATTGACAGTATTCCAATAGATATTAAATTGATGAAAATATTTATTCTCGCCATTATTTATGCCTGCTGATAATGTTGCGCCACTATATGCAAAATTAGCAACCGACCAACCTCCCAAAACATACATAGCGTTTTTTTGAAGAGAAAGGCGTTTTTTGTTGATTTGAGGTAAATCTACTGTATTAGTTTGTCCATAAGAGGGGAAGGAAATGAATACAAAATAAACTAATAGAAGTAGAGGAAAAAAAGATTTTTTCATAAAAATAAATTTAAAATTTATACACTTGTAGAAAAATTATGATACAATACAGTTAAATACTGCTTTTTATTACAGAAATAAGTCAGCTATTTTATGGCAAAAGCAAATTCGGATTTTCATCTTCTTCCTCCAAAGAAGCATATAAATAACTATAATCTCTCATTCCACTTACTGCAAATTTTACTTTTGTCAAATCAATTCTAACCGTATTTGACCAATCATAAAGCGTTTCTATCAAAGTACTAAATGAATTTTGAGTCAGATTCATGGAGAAAAACATTGTTCCTCTTTTATACGAAACACGCAATTTGTAATTATTATTTTCTTTCGGAATAAGCTCAATTTCTTCTACTTTATATTTTGCTAGTGTTACTTTTTGTTCTTTGTAAGGCATAAAAACGATGATTTGGTCTTTTTCTATGCTGATAGTAGGTTTATTATCGTGTCTTAAAACTACTTTAGAATTTTTTTTTGAAGCATTAACTAAAAATTTCATCGCTATTCCAAAAGCAAAGAAAATTATGAAGAATGCACCTAAAAGAAATTTTATAGCAAAATTTAAAATGCCCAAAACCAATAAAGTACTAACCAAAACACATATAAAAATAATAAACAGGTCTTTTATCGTCAAACCTTCATTTTTGACTGTTTGATAATATTCTTTCATATCCAAACTAGAAAGCACCCAAGGCAAAGTTTTGATTTGTGTATCAAACTCTTTCCAATCCGAAATACTGTGTAAATAGGCTTTAAAATATTGCCTCTTCGATTTCAAATTGAGCGTTTTCTTTACTGGAAAAGTAGCTAAAGTTCGGTTTTGATTGCAATGCTTTTCATTCAGATATTCCCACGAGCTTTTCAAAAAAGCAGATTTACATTCCCTGCAAAAAACGATTTCATCTCCTTCTACAATCAAATCTCCTGTAATTGGGTCTTGTCGTCTTTCATTCAAAAACTCTAAATGAGAATGAGAATTTATTTTGTACATATTCAAATTAGAATAAATTAATTTTGAAATTCATGTAGACTACTTATATTAATAAATCAAAATCATTGACCAATATTTATCTTTTCTTGCTGCTCCAATTCGTTTTACTCGTGCGTCCATTAAGCGTTTGCATTGTGGAGGTGTGAGCTTCCAACCACGAAAAGCCTGTTCGATTTCAGTAAAACTATACGACATATTTTCATACGCTCTTTCCGTTTTTATTCCTACATCTGCAAGGCGTTGAACTGTATTTTTCCCACCAATATCAGTCGTCATTCCTTTTGTTTTCCAAAGATTTACTACTAATTCTTTTGTTGCATAGGCTACTGTATCGCTCCAAGCGACCTCTGGAACAGGTGCAAAATAACTACCTCCACAATGACATCCTTTAGTGCGAAGTTCGTTGGTAAGCTCCAAAAAACGTTGAGCAAAGACACCATCTACTTTTTGTTCGTCTTCTATGCGTTCATCTGTTTCTGGCTCATTTTCTAATTCTGGTATTTCTGGAATTGGATTATTTATAACACCTTCTTGTTTCTGAAAATCTGTAATATTCGTTATCATATCTTGCTGAGAACCCAAGTCTTTACTATCAAAAGTTTTCATTTGTACATCAAGACAGTTGAAGTGATTTGTCTTTAATTCTGCACCAATTCCCTCAATAAAATCAGCTACTTTTACATTATTTGGCAATCTTTTGAAATGAACTTCACACGTAAAAACATCATTGTTGTGCGTAATGAGTTGTACTGGTTTTTTAGTGTTCAGAACTGGAATTTCTACTTTTCCATTGCGAGCAATATTTTTTATTTCTATCATATTGAAAACTTCTGACGGATTTGCATCATTTTTTAAAAACCACGCCAAATCTTCACCAGGACCATAATAAGTTGCCGTTCCTTGTTCATAATGCGAAACATAACGAAAATGAAAGATAGTTCGGTCTTTTGTATAATCAATTTTATCTAAAATATAATTATTCTGCCATTTTTTATAGACGGGTTTATAATCTACAAAAGGTTTGTCAGAAACAGAAGTTGCATTATTCGCTTGATTTGCATTTTGAGCAGATGAATAATTTGATAGAGAAAGAGTTATGAATAAAAATAAAATATAAATCCACAAAATTTTGATATGACTTTTCATAATTTTCTTGTTCTTTTTATAATAGAATAGGTAGAATTTTTTTTGGTGTAGTACAACTACAAATTTAATCTATAAACGCAGTTTTTGGCGTTACGTTGCTTATGGTCTTTAAGATTTTTAAAATTGAAGTGTTACTAATCTGATAAAAAAGGATTCAAAAATAAAGCGAGGTTTTAAAGTTTACTTCAAACTTCTTGATTCTTATTCAAATTTTCAATTATTTTTAAATTTTTAAATTCTTAGTCTTATGATTTCCAACAGAGAAAAAGCAACTGTAAATGCAAGTTCGATGGCAGATATTGCCTTTTTATTACAACATGAGTGACATTTTTAAGTATTTGATTTTCAGTTGCAGCGCAACGTAACCTTTGTAGAACCTCAAAAATGAACTTTATTAGAG
>PFKD01000416.1 GCA_002784125.1 Flexibacter sp. CG_4_10_14_3_um_filter_32_15 | reverse complement strand
AGGGTTTGCAAACCCTACTTTATGGAAAAAAGACATTTATACAGAATAAAATTTGGCAAAGATTTGCCTTTTTTTAAATGTCACTCATGTTGAGGGATTAGAGAATTAAAACTTCTTATAAAATAATCTAGTGCCAAACGGTAGCTTTCCATTCCGAAACCTACAATGACACCAATACAATTCTTGCTCAAATAGCTTTTATGACGAAATTCTTCACGAGCAAACGTATTCGAAATATGAACCTCAATGACAGGCGTAGAAATACTTGAAATGGCATCAGCAATGGCAACAGAAGTATGCGTAAAAGCTCCTGCATTCAAAACAATTCCGTCAGCACTAAACCCAATTTGATGTAGTTTATCTATAATTTCGCCTTCGTGATTGGATTGAAAATAGTGTAATTCTACTGATTTATCCGAAAAACCTTGTTTTAATTCTTCAAAATAATCTTCAAAAGCCTCATTTCCATAAATGGACGGTTCTCGTTTTCCTAAAAGATTAAGATTTGCACCATTTATTATCCATAACTGTTTTTTCATTCTAATCAATATATTTGTGGGAATTTTTATCGAAAAAAGGCTGTTCTTTTTCTATCTTTGTTCTGCAAAAAGCATATTTTAATTGATTTTTTCAAACTTATTTGGAAACTTTTTGTAACTATGTAGGCGATAGCTTCCAAGCTGTCGTAAAACAAGTATTTTTTTATACTGATAGCTTGGAAGCTATCAGCTACATACAAAATTTATGAAAAAAGTAATAGTAATTGGCTCTGGTTTTGCTGGTCTTTCGGCGGCTGCCTGTTTGGCTCAAAAAGGTTTTGATGTAACCGTTTTAGAAAAAAATGATTCTCTAGGAGGTCGTGCAAGGCAATGGATAACCGAAGGGTTTATCTTTGATATGGGACCGAGTTGGTATTGGATGCCTGATGTTTTTGAAGAATATTTTGCGCTTTTTGGAAAAAAAGTAAGCGATTATTACGATTTACATCGTCTTGACCCAGGTTATAGAGTTTGTTTTGGCGAAAACGATTTTGTTGATATTCCTGCTTCTATGGAAGAATTGGAAAATCTTTTTGAGAATTATGAGGAGGGAAGTAGTGAAAAATTACGTGAGTTTTTGGCTCAAGCAAAGTATAAATATGAAGTCGGAATGAGCGAGTATGTTTTTCGTCCTTCGCATTCGATTACTGAATTTATAGATTATCGTTTGATGAAAGAAAGTTTGCGTATTCAAATGCTAACTTCGATGAGCAAACACGTCAGAAAGTATTTTAAAAATGAAAAACTAATAAAATTATTAGAATTTCCTGTGCTTTTCCTTGGAGCAACTCCACAAAATACGCCTGCCTTGTATAGCATGATGAATTATGCTGATTTATCTTTGGGAACGTGGTATCCAATGGGAGGAATGAATAAAATCATTGAAGCGATGGTAAGCGTGGCAGAAGAACAAGGCGTAAAATTCGAAACTGAAACCGAAGTTCAGAAAATTGTTACCAAAAATGGAAAAGCTGGGTCGGTCTTGACTTCAAAAGGAGAATTTCACGCAGATTGGATTGTGGCAGGAAATGATTATCACAATACAGACCAAAAATTACTAGACAAAGCAGACCGAAATTATACCGAAAAATATTGGGACGACCGTACCATGTCGCCTTCTAGTTTGCTCTTTTATTTAGGAATAGATAAAAAACTAGATAATTTGGAGCATCACAATTTATTTTTTGATGAAGATTTTAATAAACATGCAGAAGAGATTTATACAAGTCCTCGTTGGCCTTCGAAGCCGTTATTTTATGCATGTTGTCCTTCACAGACTGATGATGAGGTTGCACCAGAAGGCAAAGAAAATCTATTTTTGTTAGTTCCGATTGCTCCCGGTTTGCCTGATGGCGAAACGATTAGAGAAAAATATTACGATCTTGTAATGGATAGATTGGAAAACCTAACAGGGCAAAAAATTAGAGAACACGTTATTTTGAAGCGAAGTTATGCCTTAGATGATTTCAAATCGGATTATAATTCTTTCAAAGGAAATGCTTACGGACTTGCCAACACGCTTTCACAAACAGCATTTTTCAAACCTAAGATGAAATCTAAAAAAGTAAGTAACTTATTCTTTACAGGACAACTGACTGTCCCTGGTCCAGGTGTTCCTCCTTCTATTATTTCGGGTCGTGTAGTGGCTGATGAAGTAGCGAAGGAAGCAAAGAAGATTTTTGAGGAAGTAAATTAGGAAATGGAAAATATTTCCATGAGATATAGTATATTATTTTGATTTTTCGTGCATTCAGTTCCTCAGAACTGAATGTTTCGTTTTCTCAAAAGCGTGATTTATTAGCTTGAATCATGCTTCTGAGGAAGCGTTTCGTTCAACTCTGAGGAGTTGAACGCACAAAAAACATTGTAACCTTTTGAAACAGTATACTAAAGGATTATTTTTTAAACCCTTTCAATAAAAAATTAGCATTAAAAATTGCATATAAACCTGTACTAAAATTAACTTCTTGTGTTTCTAAATTATAATAAGGAGTAGCACGAAAAACTATCTTTGCATCATTTTTTGCAATATTTGGAATCGAAAAATTGGTCAGAATACGTAGAATAACTAAATTTCTCAATGGTTCGTTTTCTGTATTTGGATCAAAAATACGACTGACTGAACTATAAATATCGCCACCTAGAGGAGCTACAAAATCTTGTCCTCGCCAATACGAAAACATAAGTTGATGCTTTTTGGTAGCAAATTCTAAGTTTGCATAAATTCCTATTCCATTCTTAAAAGTAAAACTAGGAACAGAAGAATTATCTATAAAAAATACGCCGTAAAGATGTGTTCTGATATATTTTAAATATGAATTATCATCAAAATAATAAGTTGTTTTATTTCCAATGGCAGCATTAAAAATGGTAATCAAAGGATTATTTGTAGTATTTATTTGTCCTCCTCTATGAATGGCTGTAAGTTGAATTGGAATTGTACTTTTCCATTTTTTTCTACCTTTAGAAGTAATTATATTTCGTTCTATATTCAATCCAAAATGTAGTTCTTCATCAAAATCTGAATAGGGATAAATCATAGTTACCCAATCTATCCACGTATCTAAAGAAGTATTTTTTGATAAATATTTATACTGAACCCCATTTTCAAGCCTTCTATTTATTATATTCTCAAAATTAAATAAAGGTTCTATTAAGTTATGTTGTAGATTTCCTTCTAAGTTTCCAAAAATAAATTGATGCTTATCCTTTTTGTATAAAAATTGAAAATAAGGTTGTATTTGATTAAAACGGCTATTATTGTTTCCACTTCCAAAATCTTTCCGTAGAAATATTCCTGCCGAAATTTTGAGTGTGGTATCAGCAGAATAAGATAATTTACTTAAAAACTGCGAACCAAAAAGCGTATAACCATCTGCAATAGTTTCGAAAAATTCTCTATTACGAAAGAAACCAAAATAATTTATTTCAAGATTTAATTGTCGTTGATTTAGAATTTTACCTGAGTCAGAGGAAGAGTCAGAAAAAGATAATAGTTCTTTTTGGGGATAAAAAGAGCTGTTATCTAATTGTGCAAATCCAAGAAATGGAAGCAGAGTTAAAAATGGTAAAATAAGAAAACTACTAAAAAATAGTTTTTTATTGATTAATTTCATTAGTTTCTATTGTCTTTTATATATTTGCCTTTTTCATCCCATTCTCTGAGCGTATAGGGTTTTGTAGTTTTATCAAAAGGGTCTTCTCTGTATTGTGTTTCTACGTGGCGTTGTCCTTTTGCATTTTTTGCTTTTCCGTCGTAATAACTCATCCAACGTTTTACTCGCCTTCCATACTGATAATTTCCTTCTTCTTTGATTGCACCACTTTCATAAAAAATAATATAATGCCCGTGAATATAATTACTTTGCATCGGAATTATTTCTTTTATTTTTGTTTTTTGTTTATCGTAATAAACAAATTTTGTATTTTTTGGAAAACCTTTGTAATAAATTTCTTTATTTGTCAAGACACCACTAGAGTGATAGTTTTCCCAGCGTCCGTGTTTTGTACCGACATAATAAATTCCACTTTCTACAACTTTTCCGTTTTCTTTTCGCTCATAAGGACCGTGTAAAACCAAATGATTTTCAGCACTTATACGAGGCAGCGTTTTTATTTTTTCAGATTTTATATCAAAAACATAATATACGTCCACCAAAGGGTCAGGGTTTTTGAAATCTTTTAGGTAATAAAACGTTTCTACAATCGTCTTGCGACCTTGTTCGTATTTTCTGAAAATACGTTTTGTTTCTAATCCGTAATAATAGCCTTTTGGTTCTTTGTTTTTTTTGTTTCGCTTTTTAGAAGAAGAGCCATTTTTTTTCAAATCTAAAAAAAGCATAGCATCACCATCTGAACTTGACTGACTAATTACATCTTTATTTTTTTTATCTCCATTAAGTAAAATAATGGGTTTTGTATCTGTTGTTAATTGATTGGGAAGATCTTCATTGGAAAGAGAATCTGTTTGAGCAAAAGATTTTTGAGAGAATACAGAAAGAAGCATTCCTGCAAAAATGACATAAATTATATTAAACTTCATGATTTTTATTAACTTAACTGTTTTGTTATCCACTTTATTATCGATTTTATTTTTCTTCTTGACGAAGTTTTGAAATTATCTGTACCTGTAAATTTACAAAAATTACACCTATTCATTCTATACTAACTAAATTTTAACTATAAAAATGATAAACAGGATTAGAATAATTATAAATTTATAAAAAAAGTCTGATTCTTTTTATAAAGAATGTCAGACTTTAGGGTAAACGCACGA
>PFKD01000366.1 GCA_002784125.1 Flexibacter sp. CG_4_10_14_3_um_filter_32_15 | reverse complement strand
ACTTTGTAAATTGAATTTACTCTGATAGTTAAAGTGTGTTTAAATACACTGAAAGCAGTATAAAAAGTTTCGTGCGTTTACCCTAATAATTAATAGGGGTGTACAACAAATTGTCGTTTTTTGTAGGGAAAAGGTGTACCCCACTATTTTTTAAAACAAAAAACAATTATTTTTCCTTTAAAATTTACTCTATATAAATTCCCATTACCAAAATATCATCCGTTTGTTTTTCGGTTTGTTGCCAGTCTTCTAAAATTTCATTTAAAGTATTTTCTTGCTCTGAAATAGGTAATTTACTAACCTCTAATAAAAGCTCTCTAAAACGTTTTTTCATAAACTTTCTAAGCTCATTTTTTTCATTTTCACCATCTTTTATTTTGCCAAATTGGTCTTGATAACCATCACTTGCCATATAAAACGTAGTTTCTTTGGGAAGAATAAAAGTAGAGGTTTCAAAACTCTTTTCTTTTCGTTTTTTGTATTGAGATTTTCCTCCTCCAATAGCATGTTTTGAGCCTTTTATTTCTTGTATCGTTCCGTGTTCTATCAAATAAAGAGGATTTTTTGCACCTGCAAATTTTAATGTTCGGCTAGAATGACAATAGTTTATGATAGCTACATCCATGCCATCTCTAGTATTGTGGTTTCTAAAAGTCGCTTCTATTTTTTCATCTAGTAATTTTAGAATTTCATTAGGTGCAGTTATTTTTTTATTAATTACAATTTCTGTCAATAAATCATTTCCCATAACAGTCATAAATGCCCCTGGAACACCATGACCTGTACAATCTGCACAAACAATAATAGAGTGTGTGTTTTCATTAATAATGACTTTAGAAAACCAATAAAAATCGCCTGAAACAATATCACGAGGTTTGAACAACACAAAACTATCAGAAAACAAATCACCTAAATCATTTTTATCTCCCAAAATAGATTGTTGAATCCGTGCAGCATAACGAATGGAATCTGTAATATGTTGATTTTTTTCCTCCAAAACGTGGCTTTGCTGTTCTAATTCAGTATTTCTTTCGTTTACTTCAATCGTTCTTTCAGTTACTTTGCGTTCTAAATTTATTGTTAAATCTTCCACTCTGTTAAAAGCTCTTGAAAAACGTTTGGCAAGAATTCCCATTTGCAACAAAATAAAAGCACCAAAACCAAATTGAATCAAATCAAAATATTTTGTAAGTGAAATTCCAACCGTATTAAGTCCATCATGTATTCCTGTAAGCAGTAGAAACGTAATACCTAGAGTTTGCCAAAGCGTTTCATCTCGTTTTTTGTAAATAGCTGTTCCTAATATAATTACCCCAAAAAGAATTGCGATAACCATCTGAACAATCTGTAAATACTGTATAAATTGAAGAAAAATAGATGTAGGCAAAATCAAAAACAAAAGACTCACAGCAGCCAAACCACCAGAAACAGGAAACATAAAACGTTTTGCTTCTTTTGGATAAAGAGATTGCAAATACAAAATTGCCGTAGGAAAAAGCAAGAAAAACGAGCCGTAATACAATCTAGGTTGAAAACTTGAATCAAAATTTGTGTGCAAATAAAGGTATTCGTAGAAATAATGGTCTGCAAAAATAAGATGAATAACTCCTAAACAGAATGTCAAAAGCCCAAAATAAAGCGTAGATTTTTGTTTTGGACGAAAAGCAAAAAGCACAAAATGATAAACAGCAATAAAAAATAAAAGTCCGAGCCAAATTCCACTCCACGTCTGTTTTACTTCTTTGGATTGCAAGAGGTTTTTATAGTTTCCAATTTCAAAGTTTTCAAGAATTCCACCAATAAAAAAATCTGGATTTGCTACCTGTACAACAATATCTAAAGTAGAAATATCTTGAAAATTAGTTGATTCTAATACAACCAAATTTCCTAAAAAAACATCATCAGCTTCTTCTGCATTAGTAGTCATTTTTCCTGTTTCAGAAATTAGTTTTTGATTGACAAATACTTTGTTAGCTGTCCATATTTTAGGAATTTTGATGGCTACATTTTTACGTAGATTTTTGGGTAACTTTACTTGAATTCTGTATGTAGCAGCTCCTTTTGAGGGATAATTTTTGTCTGTTTTTGGATTTTTATATGTATTCCACGAAGTCGGAACAGGTACATATTGAAACTCTTTGTTCTCTGCTATGTTTTTGGGTAAAATCCATTTATCCCAAAAAAATTGCCACTCGCCTTTTAATACAATTACCTCATTTGGTTCTATTACTTTATCTGAAAGGTCTATAACTCCTTTTTCTGCTTCAATAGACAGTTCTTTTTTATTCGAACAAGAAGAAAAAAAATAAATCAATACAATTCCCAACACAAAATGACTTTTAAAAATCATTCGAACAGACAAAAACCTAAGCAAATGTGAAGATAAATATGGAAATGTATTTTTTAATGTATAGTTTTGCATCGTTAAAACGAGATAGATAAACAAACAGATTCAAATAAGATGATTTGGTAAACCTAAATTACAATAAAAATAAGCAAATCTATTAATTATTTGAATTTCTATTTTATTAAACACCTTTTTAACTAAAATAATTTTATAAAAAATACGCAAAGTGCAATAAATTTAAAGAATAAAAAGATACTACATGACAGAATTCGAAAGATTAATAAATCATCTCCTAAATCAATTTTTAGTTTATAGTCAAAACTCACCTCTACTTTTTAATAGTGGTATTTTTTTGGTGCTTTTTCTTATTTTTTATGGTGGATATATTTTTCTTTACAAAAATGATTTACTACGAATGGCTTATGTAATTGTCTTTAGTTTTTTTTTCTATTACAAATCTAGTGGAGGTTTTGTTTTTCTGCTTGGTTTTTCTGCTCTTTTCAATTATTTAAGTGGATTTTTGATAGATTCTTTTCAGCTAAAACAAAATAGAAAACTTACACTTTGGATTAGTATTTTGGTAAATGTAGGCTTACTTTTTTACTTCAAATATACTCTTTTCTTTCTCAAAAATTGGAATACAATCACTTCTCAAAACATTCAATTAGAATCTATTTTTCTTCCTATTGGAATATCTTTTTTCACGTTTCAAGCCATTAGTTATGTAGTTGATGTCTATAAAAAAGAAATTCCTGCTTGTCGGAATATCCTTGATTTTGCATTTTATCTTAGCTTTTTCCCTCAACTTGTAGCGGGCCCAATTGTGAGAGCAAAGGATTTTTTACCTCAAATTCGCCAAAAATTAGAGTTTGATTCGGTTACTTTAGGCTGGGGCCTTTTTTGGATTTTGAAAGGACTATTCAAAAAAGCTGTCTTGGCTGATTATATTGCACAATATGTAGATTTGATTTATTCTAATGAAGCAGGTTATACAGGTTTTGAGCATCTTTTGGCGATGTATGGCTATACCATTCAGATTTATTGTGATTTTTCGGGTTATTCAGATATGGCAATCGGTTTGGCTTTACTAATGGGTTATGAGCTTTGTATCAATTTTGACCGTCCGTATTTGGCTACTTCAATTACTGAATTTTGGAGGCGTTGGCATATTTCGCTTTCTACTTGGCTACGTGATTATATTTATATTCCTTTGGGTGGAAATCGTCATGGTATTTTGAGAATGTATTTGGCTCTTATGGCAACGATGCTTATTGGTGGTCTTTGGCATGGTGCAGATTGGAAATTTGTTTTTTGGGGAGCAATGCACGGAATTGGTCTTGTAGTGCATAAAATTTACCTCACTCTTATTTTAGAATTTAGAAAGAATAATACAGAAAAAAGTACTATCAATGAAGAAATAGAAATTAATAAAATTGGTTTTTTGAAAAAAACTATCCTTCCTTTTACAGATAATTTATTTAATTCCTTAAAAAATAGCTTGGGTTGGCTGTTTACCTTTCACTTTGTAGCCTTTTTGTGGGTATTTTTTAGAGCAGAGAGTTTTGAAAAAGCATGGTTTTCTATTCAAAAGATATTTACGGCAACTGATTTTAATTATGCGCTTCCTTTTTGGGAAATCCGTCCTTTGTTTATTACAATGCTTTTTGTAGGATTATTCTTACATTTTAGTTCGAAATTATCTTATAAAAACTTAGGCAATTATTTTGCTTCACTTCCCTTTTGGGCAAAAGCTGTTTGTTATCTTATCGTCATTCAGATTATTTTACAAACACAATCTGAAGGCGTACAGCCGTTTATTTATTTTCAGTTTTAGATTATACAAATTGAAAAACCTGTCCGATTATTTTACAACAAACTTCTAAAAAATTCATTCAGAGGCTCATTATCTTTTTCTTCTCTTTTCAGTTTGCTGGCATAGATTCCACATTCTGAGATTTGAGTTTTTATAAAAGAGTGAATAAAAGTAGGAATTTGTATTTTATCACCTTCTTTTGCTATCATTTTTTCTTCCCAAAGGTTTTCGATAGCTTGTTTTATTTCTTTATTTGAATTATTATTTTGTGAATAATTCAGATTTTCTACTAAAAACTTAAATTCCATTGGTGCAGCTTCATTTCTTGTTTTGATATAATAGGCTGCCAAAACAGGACGTAAAACATAGAAATATTTTTTGATAGAGATTTGATTATTTTCTACTTTTGAGAGCATTCCTTTTGCTATTCCAAGATAATGAAAAATGAGTGTTTTGGCAGAAAAATAATCTTTTGAAAGCTCCCAAAGTGAGTTTCTAAACTTTTCACTTTCTTCATTTTGTCTATACAGAATGGGCGACTGCAACCATTCAAAAGGTGTTGCATTTGATTTTAGTAAAAGACCTAACGCTTTTTTGATGTCCCAAGCTGACAAATCAACATCAGTATCAAAAAATTTG
>PFKD01000260.1 GCA_002784125.1 Flexibacter sp. CG_4_10_14_3_um_filter_32_15 | reverse complement strand
AACTCGCTTTATCTCCCAATAATTTATACGTCGCAGCTAACAAATAACGAGAATCAATCGCTAATAAATGCTTATTGGCTTTGTAATAATTCATTGTTGCTACGTCTTGTTTTCCTGCCGAAGCCAAAATATACATAGAGTAGAAAATAGATTTGTTTGCAATCGGTCTTGAAGTCAGTTGATTATTTACATTGTAATAATAAAGACGCTCAGTATCTTTTGTTTTGATTTTTGCCATCATATAATTGTATGCCTTATCCAAAACATCATCACTTACTTCATAACCTGCTTTTTTTGCCTCTGTCAAGAAATGAGTTGCATAAACAGTTCCCCACCAACTCGCTTCATGTCCACCTTGCCAATAACTCAAACCACCTTCATACAACTGCATAGATTGAAGTTTGGCAATTGCAAAACGGATATTTTCTTCTGGTTTTAGATTATAACTCAATGCTTTTCCGATTGATTCAGAAATATCTTTTACATAAAGTTGAGGGAATGCACTTGAAGTAGTTTGCTCCACACAACCATACGGATATTGAACCAAATAATCCAATGACTTAACAAACTGAATCATAGGCGATTTGCTCACAACCAATTTCGCATCTGCCGAAGTTGGCACATATTCGTGCTTGAAACTAAGAGTTTTGCTTGTTCCTCCTTCTACACTTCCTGCATCAGATTCTTTCAAAAGAGAAGTAAATGGACGAACGGTAATATCAGTAGTTTGATTGAATTTTTCGCCTAAAGCAGCAACTTCTACATCAATTTGTGCCGTTCCTACTGCCTCAATCGCATTGATTTTGAAGTTTACTTTTGCTTCGCTATTTGGCTGAATAGTAACAGTTTGTGTAGTTGTTCCATCAGGAGAAACTGCACCTTTTGTCTTTAAAGTTACTGTCGCTTGGGCTACTTTTTCGGTCGTGTTGCTCATCGTAACAGGCATCGTAATTTTATCTTTTGGACTAAGGAAACGAGGAATTCCTGCCGAAATTACGATTGGGTCAGCTACTTTCATATTTGAAGTCGCAGAACCAAATTTTGAACCCTGTACAGCGACAGCCATAATACGCAAATCTCCTGAAAACTGAGGTACATCAATTTCATAATTAACTTCGCCTTTTGAGTTTGTTTTTAATGTTCCAGACCAAAAAGAAACAGGTTTTACTCGTTTGTTTGCCATTGGATTTGTACGGTTTCCTAAATCATAACCATCTGCACCAAAATTCTGAATATTTGCTTTAAATTCTGGATACAAACGTTCGTACATATCAAAAGCCTGTACGCCTAAAGCTCTTTTTTGGAAGAAATAATTGTAAGGGGCAGGAGTTTGGAAATTCTTTATTAATAAAATTCCTTCATCAACGGCTGCAATCGTAATTTCTACATCTTGCATTGGCTTTCCTGTTTTGACTGTAATCATTTGTTTTTGAGAAGAACGAATACGCTCTGGCGCAGTAATTTCTAACTCAATTTTGTGTTTCGATTCATTTTCTACGGCAATCGGAATATAACCGTGAGCAACCGTCAAAGGAACATCATTACTTGAAAGTGGACGGATAAGCGTCGCACTAATATAAACGTTTGGCAAATGCTCATCTGTAATCGGAATATCCATGGAAGCCGAACGATTCTGAACATCGATATATTTGTGAGTGATAACACTATTTTTTTCTAAAGTAACCAACATTCTACCCGAAAAAGGAGCTTTGAAAAGTACCTTTGCCGTTTCTCCTGCATTGTATTTTTTCTTATTAAGTGTAATATCAATCTGTCCAGCTTTATCCACTTGGAAAGAAGAATTCGAAACAGAACCCCAATAATACGCATAAAAATTAGTCGTTACATACGTTTCTGCATTTGGAAGAGAAACTCGCACTTCATAACGAGCCGAAGTTTTGGGAGTAAAAGTAAGTGAAGTTCCAGAAGGATTAACTTTCATTTCTTTATCATATTCAACCACTTCTTTGTATTTCGAAACATACGTATATTCGCCATTATATCTTCTCTCTAAAGCTGTGTGCCAGTCATAACGAACTACTTGTACTCTTGCATTTGCTGCAATCGCTTTTCCGTCATAATCAAGCGCAACTAAAGGAAAATTAAGAGGTTGATTGAGTCCAATCCAATAATAATCCAATCCTTTTACACCCAAAAAGTAAGGCTGCGTAATAATATCAAAACTTTTGCGTGAACCAACAGGTCGCCCAGTTTCATCAAAAACAGTTGTATAAAATGTTCCTTGCATCAAACCAATATTTTTGAACGTTTCTGGAACTTTTACACTTTCAGTAACTTTGCCTTGCAAATCAGTTTCCCCTGTATTTTCATAATCTTCATACGATGGCATTTGATTATTTCCAATATTGATGGCGAAATTATAATCTTGATATTTTGCAGCTAGTTTTTCATCGGAAGACTGAAATGCTTTTTTGTCATACGTCAAACGAACTTCATAATTTCGGTCTGCTGCTGGAGGGCCAAAAAGATTGGTTGCTGTCGCTTCTAAATTGATAGCTTGTCCACTTTTTACGGATTTTTCATTGAGTTTTGATTCTACTTTTATACGCTGTGGCATAAATTCTTCCACATTGATATTGCGAGAAGCCAACAAGACATCATTTGACGTATAAACTTCAATGGTATAACTTCCTGTTACGCTTGTGCTAGGTAGTGGAATTGTAGCTGCAAAAGTTCCTTCTTCTGAAAGGCGATTTTGTTTTTCTACCAAACTTCTACCATTTGGCATAATAATTTTCCATTTTACAGGAATTTGTCCTACACTTTGCCAATCTTCCCAATTTCTGATGATTGCTTTAAAGCTAATTTTTTCATCTGGACGATACAGATTTCTTTCTGGATAAATAAAGGATTGATAATTTCCTGCTGTTGGATAAATCCCATCTGTATCAAAACCGTAGGTAGAAACTCCATTTTGAGATAAATGAATGTAGCTAAAATCATCATTTTTTTGTGCTGTAATAAACTGAAAATTATATTTCTCACCTAATTTTTTCAGTCCTGTTAGTTTTGCTACTCCGTTTGCATCCGTTTTGGCTGTTCGAATTGTTTGATTACTTGTACTAATTAAACGAATTTGAGTTCCTTCTTCTGCCGTTGCATTCATTATTGAATTAGCAAAAACCAAAATTTCATCTTCACTTCTACGAACAATAAAACCCAAATCAGAAACACAAACAATCTGACGGTCATTTATCCAACGGTCGTCAGGCGAACGAAGAACGACATAATAAATTCCTTCAAACGGACGATTATCAGCAGCTACCACTTCACGCATATCGATAGCATAACTTGTTCCTGCCTGTTTGAAATCCGTAATTTTCATTTCTTTTTTCAAAATTACATCGCCATAATCTCGTTCTCCATTTCCGTAATAATACTCATCCATTTCATTATAATCGTACAAACCGACCATTTCTCTCAAAAAATGTTGAATATTATTTTCATAAATTTTATACACTTCAATTTCTACTTTTTCAAAACCGTAAATATTTACACCTATATTTCGCTCTCCTTTCGAAGTTAGATAAGAGGCTTTTCCATCTACAAAAGAAATTGTTTTTTGTGCGCCACTCAAAAGCAAAACGTGTTCGTATTGTGCTGTTAGTTTTGTACCAAAGACACCTTTCAAATCTTCTTTAATAGTAAGTTGATAATTTGTTTCTTCTTTGAAATCAGCTTTTACTAAAAACCCTGCATCTATTTTTTCTATTTCTGTACGTAATTGTGGCATAACAGAAATCAAATCTTTAATCTGTACTTCATTTTGCTTTACACTCTGATTTGTCAAAACTCGTACAATCGTTTTCCCATTCATTTTATACGAACTAACTTGTGTAATTTCAAAAGTTTGTGGGTCTGGAATATCTGTTTTGAAAGACATTTGAGGAGCTGTTCCGTCGCCTTTTGTCATTTTCAAACCTTCTTTTATTTTGATAGAAATTGTTTTTCCTGCAAGTTCCTTACTATCACTTGTATTTGGTTTGATAACTAACCGAACATTTTTTCCTACTTCGTTGCTTTTTAAAGAATAATTTGCAACCGTTCCATTTCCTGTTTCAGAAGCTGCTAAAGTAGAAAGTGAAAGCAAACTATTCAAAGCACTTGGATTGATGTCATAATTGAAAAGTAAATTCAGAAGCAGTTCTGGCGAACCGTTTGCATCCGTACTCCAATAGGCTTGAGCCGTCGAAAGGTCAAGATAAGGCGTATGAAATTCGAATTTTTTGTCTTTATCAATCTCAACATTCTTTTTTGTAAGCTCTGCAATTAAGTTTTGAGTGAGCTTTACTTGGTATTTTGTATTGGGCGCAAATCCTTCATCAGGCGAAAAAATAAGCGTTGTCGGACTTGTCCATTTGAATTTTCCTTTTACTTTCGGATTAATATCCAAATATTCTACTTCCTGCCAAACGTCTAATTGTTTGGGTTTTGCAATGGCTTGATTGAATGTAAAAGTAAGATTTTGTTGAAGTGTGATTTGCTCTCCAAAATTTTGGTCAATGACTTGTAGTTTTTCCGTAGAAGCACAGGAAATCATAACCCAAAGTAAAAATCCTACTCCCAAAATGGAAAATAGAGATTTATAGGATTTGTTAAATAATCTTTTCATAAAATTTGAGGTTATACTATTTGGAGTTTAGGTAAATTAGGTTGTAGAAAGTTTTCTTTAATTTCTTTGTTAATAGTACGATGCTTTTTAACAAAAAATTGCATATCAAAAGTTAGTGTTTTTTTAGATTTTTTCAAATTTTATTTGTCTTATTATCGGTTTATCACAGAATTTCTGCCACGATACTACAAAGGTTACGCTACTATGTAGCTTTTAAAGGATAATTTTTCTTTGCTACAAAGGTTACGCTACTATGTAGCTTT
>PFKD01000049.1 GCA_002784125.1 Flexibacter sp. CG_4_10_14_3_um_filter_32_15 | reverse complement strand
ATATTTCTAAACAACAAGTAAAAAACGTATTAGAACGATTTTCTGGAATGGGAAACTTTTCCTAAGTCTCCAATAGCCTTATTAAAAGTTAAATACATTATTATTTCTGTCCAACTACTTACTTAATTTTTGAGTAACTATCGAAAAAACCTTTGAAGTAAGAACAATATTTGCTAATTTAGATAAAGAACCAAACAATTATCTAATGAATGTATCAAATTCGAATTCAAAAACTCTTTCTCCAGATTGGATAACGCAAGGTCTTATCGATTTTGAGTATAAAAAATACATGCTCTTGGCGTATTTGCAGTACACCAAAAAGCAGTTTGATGAAGTAAAATTATATCCTACTTTCTCAGAACTGCTTTTTCATTATAATAATTTGCTGCAAATAAAGGAAAACAAACAAATCTTATCTGAAAGTTTCCCCAAAAAATTATCTAAAGCTGACTTTGAAAAGTTAAAGCTGACCTATACGTCTATTTTGAAAGATGATGAAATGATGCAAGAAATAGAAAATGTAGTCGAATTTGCATTACCAAAAATCAATGCTAGTGTCAATAAAGGAAAGCAAATTTATGATTGGATAAACCAAAATTTAGAAATTGTTCCTGTCGGAATTACGCCTATTTATTTTAGAGAAGGCTATCTTTTTTTAGGAACAGATGACAAACTAGGAAATAATCTAACAAATACCATTCAGATTTATAAGTATAAAGTTACCCTTTTCGAAAGAGCAGATGATAGCGAAATTTTGAGAGGAATAAATTTCCAACATTTCAATACAATTACTAAAAGCGCCTTTCAAACCTACGAAAATCTGAAAATAGACCTTATCAAAAATGATAGAAATTTGCCAAATCCTGCTACTTTTTTGATGCAAGCAAAAATTATTTGTTCTTTGGAAAATTCTATTTTACCGATTGCAAAACGTCGTTTAGTGGAATATTTGGCTATTTTGGAGAAGAAATAAAAAGTCAAGTTAATTCTTGACATAATCTTTAAACAATCTTAAAATAGTCAGAATAGTAACTTTCTTTACTTGAAACTCACTTTCTTTGTAAAAACCTTTACAATTCAAATTTAATCTATTCATTAAGATTTATGTCAAAAATTACTTTTTCTGCGCTCTTCACTTTTCTTTTTTTTGTTATCTTTTCTTCTTCTGTTTTGGCTCAAATCAATCCTCTTTCAGCAGCCGAAGCTCTCAAAAAAATAGAACACCTTCAAACGACTGGTAGTGTTCTGTATATTGCAGCCCACCCAGACGACGAAAATACACGCCTTATTACCCATTTTGCACAAGAAAAAGGCTATCGAACAGCTTACCTTTCTCTCACTCGTGGCGATGGTGGACAAAATTTAATAGGCGAACAAGTCAGAGAAGGCTTAGGAATTATTCGTACAAACGAACTTTTAGCAGCACGAAATACAGACGGAGGACAGCAGTTTTTTTCTCGTGCTAATGATTTTGGCTATTCAAAAACTCCTGAAGAAACATTCACTATTTGGGATAAAGACCAAGTGTTGGCAGATGCCGTTTGGGCAATTCGAAAATTTAGACCTGATATTATTATTACTCGCTTTTCGCCAACTTTAGGAGGAACACACGGACATCACACAGCCTCTGCACAGATTGCAATGGAAGCTTACGAGGCAGCAGCAGACCCAAAACGTTTTCCAGAACAATTAAAATATGTAGAAATATGGCAAGCAAAGCGCATTTTTTGGAATACTTCTTCTTGGTTTTTTACTAGAAATGGAATGGAAATGAGCAAAGATAGTACAATGACTATCGAAATTGGAGGATATGATGCTCTTTTAGGAAAATCGTACAATGAGATTGCAGCACAAAGCCGTTCACAACACAAAAGTCAAGGTTTTGGAAGTGCTGGAAGTAGAGGAGAAATGACAGAATATTTACAAATTTTGAAAGGCGATTTGCCTGAAAAAGATGCTTTTAAGGGAGTTACAACAGATTGGAGTAGAGTAAAAGGAAGTGAAAAATTTATAGCTTTAATTCAAAAACTAAAAAAAGAATACAATCCTGCACTACCTCAAAATTCCTTTAATTTGGTTGTAGAAGCCTATAATGAAGTAAATAAATTAGAGAAAAATCCAAGTACAGAACGTGCAAAAAAGATTCTTTCAGAGCTTATTTTCACGACAGGAGGACTTTTTGTAGAAGCTGTTACTGATAATTCGCAAGTTGCAAATGGAGATTCTCTTCAACTAGAATTAAATTTTATCAAGCGTTTTGATGTGCCTGTTCTGATTTCAACAGCAATCTTGATGACTGAAAACGTGAATGGAAAAACTGATTTGAAAGATTTTTACTTTAATGCGTATAGTCAAAAACTGCCAACCAATAAACTAGAAACTTTTTCTAAAACCATTCAATTAGAAAATGTCAAAAATTCAAATCCGTATTGGCTCAATGAAAATCAAACAACAGGAATGTACAGCGTTGATAATCAAGAATTAAGAGGGTTGCCAAGTAACCCTGCTAATCTTCAATTAAGTTTGACCTTAAATGTGGAAGGTAAAGAATCAGGTATTCAAGAATTGACGGTTTATCTGCCTATTCAACACAAATATACTGACCCAGTAAAAGGAGAAAAATATGCGCCTTTGCTTGTCGTACCAAAAGTAACAGCTCGTTTTTTAGATGATGTGATGATTTTTACAGGAAATAATAATACGGATAAATCGAAGAAAGTTCGTTTAGAATTGCTTTCAAACACAGATAATCCTGTTTCTGGAAAAGTAAATATTATTTCAGAAAAAGAAAGTCCACAAGCCGTAGAGGCAAAGCAGATTTATTTCACGCCTTCTCCATCAAATGCAGATTTTTTATTTACTAAAAAAGGACAAACTAAAATTATTGAAATTGAAATAACTCCTCCTACAAAAAATCAAAATAATGCGTTTTTGGTAGAATTAAATTATGATAAATCTAGCAAAACAGAATTTGCTAAGTCAATAGAAAAAATTGATTACGACCATATTCCGTATCAAGCCATGTTTCCAAATGCAAAAGTTCGTTTGATGCGTGCCGAATTAGAGAAAAAAGGAGAGCGAATTGGTTATATTTTGGGCGCAGGAGATTATGTTCCCAAAGCGTTGGAGCAAATTGGTTATCAAGTAGATATTATCGAAGCTAAAAATTTAGGAACAACTGATTTAAGCGTTTATGATGCCGTTTTGACAGGAATTAGAGCATTTAATATTCAAGACGAATTGGCGATTTATCTACCAAAACTACATAAATACGTAGAAAATGGTGGTAATTTGATTGTTCAATACAATACTTCGCATAATCTTGTAAGTAATGAAATTGGCGTTTACCCATTCCGTATTTCAAGAGCGAGAGTAACTGAGGAAAATGCGCCAGTTGTTTTTGAACTTCCAAACCATTCCGCTTTGAATACGCCAAATAAAATTACACCTTTAGATTTTGAAGGTTGGACACAAGAGCGAGGGCTTTATTTTGCTGATACGTGGGACGAACATTTTGAAGCTCCAATTAGCAGCCACGACACAGGAGAACAACCACAAAAGGGAAGTATTCTGATTGCTAAATATGGAAAAGGAAATTTTGCTTATACAGGAATTTCTTGGTTCAGACAGCTTCCAGAAGGCGTTACAGGTGCGTATCGTTTGCTTGTCAATTTGATTTCTTTGGAAGAGAATGAATAATTTTTTTTGATTTCTAGCAACAGAGTTGCGTAATCTTTCTAGAAAAAATCAAATCAATAATTTAAAATCTACAGGCACATATTTTTTTTTAGTTTTTCTTGAATTTCAGCTACCGAGTAGCGAAACCTTTGTAGTAAAATAAAAATTACTCTCTTTAAAAGCTACAGGGGTGCATAACAAATTAGCTACGCTGCTCTTTGGGTATTGATACAAAATGCTAGTTTAGGAAAAGGCTTGCCTTTTCCCTACAAAAAACGACAATTTGTTATACACCCAGCTACAGAGTAGCCTAACTTTGAGGTTTAAAACAACAAGGTTTCGCAACTCTGTTGCTCTAAAAATCATTATTTTATCAAAAAATATTCTACAAAGGTTACGTTGCGCTGCAACTCTGATTAAAAGTGTATGGTTTTAAATTTTATTCATCAAAAAAACTATTCTTCAATCAGCAATTCCCAATGTAACACGACTTTGATTTAAAATCGAAAGTTTAGGCGTTTTTTAGCTAAAAAAATCAACATTTAAGAGAGTTTAAAGCCCTTGTTTCAAATTATTAAGCTCTAAAAAGACGTTTTATTGCTAATTTAATTTACATTGGGAATTGCTGCTCTTCAATCCATTCAAACAAGTATTTCTCATTGTATTCTATTTCGAACTTTTTTAGAAAACCTATATACTCTTCTTTAAAAGTTCTTTTTTTATGATGTTTTGGCTGATTCAAGATATATTCTATAACATTATTTAGTGCAGATTTTGAATAAGAGAAAGCACCATATCCGACTTGCCATTCAAATTTATATTTTGAGAAATTATTATCTTTTATAAATTTATTTGAGCCTGTTTTTATATCTCTTACCAAATCAGATAAGTTTAAGTCAGGTTTTAAGCCAATGAGTAAATGTGTATGGTCAGGCATACAATAGATAGCTAGAGGTTTATGTCCTTTTTCATTTACTATTCCAGTAATATATTTTTCTACTCGTTCTCTAAATTCTTTTTTGATTAAGCTATTTCTGCCTTTCACGGCAAACACAAGTTGAATGTAGAGTTGAGAATATACGTTTGCCATAATTTTTTTAGATTAATTAGTTTGAAATTGAAAATACAAGGTTACGCAACTCTGTAGCTAATGAAAATGCTAAATATACAATTATTCTACAAAGGTTACGCAACTCTGT
>PFKD01000288.1 GCA_002784125.1 Flexibacter sp. CG_4_10_14_3_um_filter_32_15 | reverse complement strand
CATCTCCAATGAAAAAATAGCTACACAATGGTCATATTTTACGGCTGCATTTGCCAAAGCCGAAAGAACGAAAGCTGTATTATGAGTAAGCGTAAAATCATCAGTTACATACAAACTATCAGCACTATCAATTTTGATACACGCAGCTTCTTTATTTCCAATAAATTCTATTTTGGTAATGTATTTGAAAAGTGGCGAAAGGTTATTATTTGTAGTCGTTTGTGCGCCTGTTTCTAAATCAGACAAACTTGCAGGTAATTCGAATTCTAAGTAAAAAAAAGTTTCTCCTTTTTCATTTTTCTTTTCTGTAAGCGAAACCATTCCACCCAAAGAACGAATCAAGAAAACAAAATCATCTTTAAGACGAGGAGAATCTGTTTTATATTTTCCTTTTGAATCTGTATCCAAACGACCCGAAAAAGCTAACATTCCATCTAAAAGCTCGGTACGCTGTCTTACATTTGACCACAAATAATCTTTAGGAATAAAAGGCTCTTCCGAAAAATTAACCATTTGGTCGCCAAACGCATTTTGTAGTTTTTCGTAGGTTTCTGCCATTCTTTCGCTTGTTTTGAATGCATCTTTATTGGCAAGAAGACTTGTTTGACCTTGATTAGAAACAAAAAGACCAACTAAATAACTACTCAAAGGTAATTTTTTTTCTTCCCATTGAATCGGCATAACCATCGGAATATAATGGTTGGGTTTGCCTGAGCCTGTAAGAAGTGTATTTTTGATTTGAGCTAATGAACGAACAGCTAATTTATTTTCCGACTGCTGAAAAGTTATCCATAAATGTTCTTCACAACATTCTGTACTGGTATTATCTTCAAAAGTAACTTTATAAATTGGCTTTTTACCTTGTAGAAAAACATCTTTTACTTTATGGAATTTGCCATCACTTCCTGCCAAAACATCATCTCTTTTTACTTCTCCCATTGTTTTCCAACCATTTTGAGAGAGTAATTTTGCATCAAGAGGTTGCGCTTTTCCCATACCGGGACGGGCTGCCAAGATAATCAAATCGGAACGCTGCCAACCTGCCGTTATTCTATCCAAAGCCGTAAAACCACTTTGGATTCCTGTAATACCTGTTTTGTTTTTTCGTTTTTCTTCTAAATCTTTTAAAGTATTGAGATAAACGGAAGCCATATCAGAAGTACGTTTTCTGACATTATCTTCTGTGATTTCGAAAAGTTCGCTCTGTGTTTCATCTAAAAGTTCAAAAGCATCAGTTGTATCTTCGAAAGCATTTTGGCGAACCGTCGAAGCGACACCAATCATTTTTCTTTTAATGGCACGTTCTACAATTTCGTGAGCGTGATAGACCACGTTTGCAGACGAACTCACTTCTGTTGTCAATCGAACAAGCGCATACGCACCTCCAACAATCTCTAAATTTCCATTTTTTTCTAGTTGCGTTCTGACTGTCAGAAGGTCAATCGGAGAGCCTTTGGCAGAAAGTTCTAACATCGCTTGATAGATAAGCTGATGAGCATCTTTATAAAAACTATCTGCTTTCAAAATATCGACTACATCTTCAAAAGCCTTTCTTTCTAATAAAAGCGCACCCAAAATAGCCTCTTCCAAAGGAATAGATTGAGGTGGAAGTTTACCCATTTCATTCGATAAATCATTCGCAAAACCGTTTTGCTTTTTTTTATTGAAAGAACCTTTTTTAGAAAAATTATTTGTTTTGTTATCCATTTTTTGAAGATGTATCTTTTTTAAACTCTATTTTATCACAATTTGCACACTAAAGTGTACAATACATTTTCACACGCTAAAGCGTATGCTACACTTTTTGTTTTTATACAAATTTACTAAAAATAATAGCATAATCTAAAAAACTTTGGGTTTAATTTAGGCGAAATGTTACAGAAGTTAGCACTATAGTATTGACAAATTCTAAATCGAAATGATAGAGTAGAGCTTCCCTTAAAACTCTTTCTGCTTCTTCATCACATCCATACCCTATTCCGTTTACAACCTTTATTTTAACGGTAGAGTCAGCCAAAACTTGGTATCTAATCATAACACTTCCTTCAACTCCTTTCTCTTTAGCTTCTAAAGGATATTTTATGTTTTCATTGATATAACTATGAGTTTTCCATGTTCTTTCTTTATCACCTTGAGCTAATTTAATCATCTCTAGACTATCATATACAGGATAAACATTTTCTTTCGAGAGTTTACTGCTATCTATTTCTAAACTGGCTGTACTACTAGGTACTTTCTCAGTACTACAAGATAGTATTACGCATAAAAAAAGTATGCTCATTATATTATTTTTCATAGATTTCTTTCAACATGAGTGACATTTTAAAAAAGGCAAATCCTCACCAAATTTTATTCTGTGCAAATGTCTTTTTTCCATAAAGTAGGGTTTACAAACCCTACTTTATGGAAAAAAGCAAACTATTATTTTGTCAAAAATTGGCCAATTTACAAAATTTGAAAAATGTCACTCATATTATTTCTTTTATACCTCTATTTTTATAAAATTATATGACCTCAAATTTAATGAATCAATATCGTATAAAATAGCACAAACTAAAAACTTGTGCGTAAATTTGTTTCAGACCCTAAGGGTTTTTGAAAACCCTTAGGGTCTACTATTTTTATCGTCTTATATAAATCAAGTTATGAAAAAATTATCCTATTCTCTGCTTTTCTCTTTCTTATTTTTAATTTCCTTCAAAAGTCAGTCTCAAAATATTGGTCTTGGCTTTTTGTTTCGTCCTAATATTACGCTCGGAACGGCTATTGTTCCCACTCAAAACGTAGAAGATAGCTTGAAATTTGGAATCAATCGTTTTTATGCAAATTTAGTTGTTCCGTTGAGTGGAAAATTAAAATTAGATTTAAAGAATATCAATGCTTCTTTTACACAGCATTTTCTGACAATCAATACAGGTTTGAGATTGCCACAAGGAAATTTAGTAGAAGAGAATACCAAAATCTATAATTTCTCGGCAGGGATTACAGGTGTTCATGCGAATATCAGAAGTGGTGTTTGGTTTTATACAGTTAATGGTGGAATTGTACAAGATATTCAGAAACTGAATGAATCTAGTCCATTTTTTACGGCTGCTGGTGCATATATTCGTGTAAAAGGAATTTATAAACACAATATTTATGGAGTGGCTTTGCTTTATCAATACGAACGTTTTTTGCCTGTTCCTATTTTGGGAATTAATCGTAGATACAATAAAAAATGGTTTTTGGAGCTACTTTTACCTGCACAAGGCGCAATGCGTTATCAGTTTAGTAAAAATTTTAAAGCTGGTATTTTGGTAGGATTGGGAAGTTTTCGTGCTGGTGTAAATCCTTCTACAAATATTACTTTACCCAATTTAGGAGGAAAAGGAAATCTAAATCTCAATTATACCGAACTCAAAATTACTTCCGTTGCCGAACTAAAAATCAAAAATGGAATCTTTTTGAGTGGTGAATTAGGCGTTTCGACGGCTCGTAATTTGTATTTTTTACGCACATCAGATGAACAACTTAGTTTTGGTGCTTCTACTGTTCCTTATGGTGCAATAAATTTACATATTGACTTACAAAAATCTAAAACCAGTCCGATTAGTTCTCGTCTTTTTGGAAATGATTTTTAAGTGAAATTACATTTCATTATTTTTAAGAATTTTCATTATTTATTTTCTAAAAATAAGTCTTATCTTTGCAGCTCAATTATCAAGAATCTCTTTTCTTTACTCTAGCTTGAGTTTAGAAAAAGATAGCAACCTGCATGCGTAAGCAAGGTGCTGCAATCGATAAGCCGATATATTTTTTATAAAATTTATACCTTCGGAACAAAAACGCCTTAGTAATCTAACTCATTTAATAAGGTGGTTATCTGACTGCTTTTTATGCTTTTTTCTCTACCAAAACAGAGTAAAAGAGATTATTGATAATTTTTACAATTAACCAATAATTTCTATGAAAAAAGTAACTTCTAATACGGACTCCTTAAATTCTGTTTCTAAAAATTTATTACCTACTTCAAACTGGATTGCTCTTCTTCCTTTGTTTGTCTTTGTGGGTACATTTTTAGGTGCAGGGATTTATTTCAATGATTTTTATGCTCTTCCTTCTCCTATTGCTGTTTGTTTAGGAATTTTTGTAGCTTTTGTTTTGCTCCGAATTCCTTTCAAAGAAAATATGGATACTTTTTTAAAAGGTTGTGGTGATGAGAAAATCTTGACGATGTGTATCATTTATCTTTTAGCAGGTGCATTTTCTACCATCACAAAAACGACTGGAAGTGTCGATGCTGTTGTCAATTTGGGAATCAATTATATTTCTCCGAGTTATTATGCTGTCGGAATATTTTTGATAGCTGCGTTTTTGTCTTTATCAGCAGGTACTTCTGTGGGTGCGATTGTGGCTTTGGGTTCAGTTACGATGGCTTTAGCAGAACAAAGTGGAATTTCTATTTCACTTATGGGTGCAGCTTTATTGACAGGTGCAATGTTTGGCGATAATCTTTCTGTAATTTCTGATACAACTATTGCAGCAACACAATCTTTAGGCTGTGAGATGAAAGACAAAATGAGAACCAATTTTAAAGTTGCTTTTCCTGCTGCTTTGGTAAGTGTTATTATTCTGACTATTTATGGTTTTTCTTTAGAAATAGATACGACTTCTACCTTTATTTCTCAACCTGTTTCTTGGGTTTTGATAATTCCTTATGTTGTAGTTATTATTTTGTCTTTGGTAGGAATGAATGTCTTTGTTGTTTTGTTTTTGGGAGTTGTTCTTTCTGGATTGATGGGATTATATTTGAACAGTTTTGATATAATTGGATTTAGCAAAACTACCTATAAAGGTTTTGAAGGAATGAGCGAAATATTTTATCTTTCTTTGCTTACTGGTGGACTACTCTACCCTACCATTTTTTAAGTACTTGATAATGAGCAGTTTAATTTATATTTTAATTTACATATAATCAAATATCGGAAAAATCTATCAGTT
>PFKD01000003.1 GCA_002784125.1 Flexibacter sp. CG_4_10_14_3_um_filter_32_15 | reverse complement strand
AATAATTAACAATTTGCATTCATTCACCAGTCATAATTAATAATTCACCATTCCTTAAAGAAGTACTAGCAAATTAATATTGAATTTCTATTTACTGTTGCAAGATTTATCTGTTCTGATAATTATATTCTGACAAAAAAGAGTGTTCTAAGTAAAAAGTTTGAATGAGCAATTTCTAAGAAAACAATCGCTTTTATTTTGGTGCTATTTATTTCAATAATGATTTAGCTTGACTTGAATATTTACCATTTGAATTTGCTATCTTTTGTAAGAGAGTTTTTGCTTTCTGTTTTTGATCTACTTTTAGATAAGAATTTGCCAAATACCATTCTGCATCTTGGCTATTTTTTTGATAGACAATATCAGCTTTTTGTTTTAAAAACTTCTCTAATAAAGGAATCGATTTTTTATAATTATGATTTTCATAATAAGACATTCCTCCAAAATATAAAGCCTGTGCATCATTTGGATTACTAACTAAATACGAATCAAAAAGAAGACTTGCTTCTGTATATTTTTTATTCTCATAAGAATGCATCGCATCAAATAAAGTTTCTTTTGGCGATTTTTGATTTCTTCCTAGCGTATTTTTTTTATTCTGATCTGCAAAAAAATTATAATCATCGTCTGCTAACTGCTCATCATTTGTAGCAACAGAAGAATCATAATTCATTTGTCTATTTTCGCTTGTTATAGAAGAAGATGATACATTATTATTTGAATTGCTAGAAACTATAGTTTCATCAGTTTTAGATTCTACCTTTTCTTTTTTACGAATCCAAATATCAGAAGTAGAAAAATCTTGTCCTGTTGTAGTTTCTTCTTTATCCACATCAAGAGCTAAATTATTTTCAGTTTTCGTATTTGTCCGATTCGCACTTCTATTTGCTTTTAATTCTTCTACATTTTCATTTTTAAGTTTTTCAATCAATTCATTTTCGTCTGTTTCAGATAGTGTCTTTTCTTCATTCAAAGCTAGAGCCTTTTTAGCTTCTTCTTGTGCTTTTTTTGCATCCTGTTTTGCTGCCGAAATATCAAAAGCATCTTGTTGTGTAAATTCATCTCTTTCCAGACCTTTAATCAATCCAAATAAAACAACAAAAACTAAAGCCACAGAAGCTGCTGCATAAAAAACTCTATAATCTCTTTTATAGAAGCCTCGCTCTTTATTATACTTTTTGATTTCTTTATTGAGTTGATTCGTACTGGCTGCAATATTTACTTTAAAGTCAGCATTAGCAAAACCTTCGGCTGCTTCGGCTGCAAAATCTGAATTGAGAAGTTGTTTTTCTACTTCATGTAGTTCTTCTTTAGTAAGTTTTTTATCTATATATTTTTGTAAAGTTTGGACATCAATATTTGAGGAGCGTTCTAAAATGCTCCTTATTTTTTTTTCTCTATTGGTATTATTTTGACTCATAATTTTGTCAGTTTAGAAACTTAGACTTTTAACTTTTCCGAAAGCTAAAGCATTCGGTACATTTTCGCACACTAAAGTGTACGCTACATTCTTACCACATTTTTTACATAAACAGTAGCCAAAAAACCAAAGTTAGAATACCCAACTGTTTTTTGATATTTCGTTTTCCATTCTGTAGAAAACTTTTTACCTTAGAAAGAGTAAAACCTGTGATTTCTACAATTTCTTGATAGCTTTTTTCTTCTAAAAAGAAAAGTTCTACACATTGTTTTTGTTCAGGGTTGAGTGTCTGTAATGCGTCTTCGATGCTTGTTAGTCGTTCTTCTTTCTCATGTTTTTCGCCTTTATTAGATAGATGCCAATCTGGGTCAGAATCCATACCCTCATCGTCTTGATTTGCAAAATAATCTTCACTTCGCTTAAATTCTCTTTGGCGTTGGCGCAGATACATCAAACAATAGTTTTGTGTAAGACGATGCAACCAAGGAGGGAAATTTTGTATCTCAAAACGTAGAAGGTCAGTCAATAGTTTTTCAAAAATAAGCAAAACGGCATCTTTACTGTCTTCTTCATCTTTGAGGTATTTCAGACAAACACCGTACACCAAGTGGGTATAACGCTCAAAAAGTTCTCCCACAAATTTATTATCTCGGGTTTCTTTATAGGCTTCAATAAGTTCTAAATCCGAACGAGGACTTTTTTTAGAAAATAATTTGACAAACATTTTTATTCAAAAATCAATTTATAATTTAACTACGTTACTAACAAGTCTTAATTTCTTTTATCTATTAATTCAAAATCATAGAATAGAGTTTGAAAACTCAAAAAGAGTTGCATCTCAAAATCAATCCGTATTTATAATTACACCACATAATTACAAACTAACTACCAATTTATGAAAAATCTATCTTTATCAATCTACAAACTTCCTACAAAATTACATAATTTATTCTTGCGCCGTTTTTATTTTGCTTTTCTTATTAGTTTGAGTACTTTTATTTTTTCTGTTCAAGAAGTTTTGGCACAAGTACAATTTAATTTAAGACTTCAAACAGGTTTTCCTTTGGAAGAGTTTGCTCAAAGTAATGAATCTGTTGCTTTTGGTATTGGGGGAATGCTGCTTGTTCCACTTACCGAAGATGAATCTGTTGTTTCGGTAGGTTTGGATGCTGGTTATATGATTTATGGAATGCAATCAGAAGATTATATCGATAATAATGGTTTTGAGTACACATTGAATACAAATAATAACATTTTTGAGAGCTTTGCCATGGTGCGTTTCAAACCTCGTTGGGTAGATTCATTTATTTATCCATACATTGATGGACTTTTGGGAGGACGATATATTTATACAAGAACGACCGAAGAAGAAGACGGAGAAGATATTAATTCGTTTATCGAACAAGATGGATTTTCTTTTGCTTATGGTGGTGCAGGTGGCGTATTGGTTTCACTTTCAGAGGAAATAAAATTAGATATTCGTGCAGTTTATACACAAGGAAGCAGAACAAAATATTTGACCAAAAATTCTATCTATCCAAACCCTTTATTTCCAGATGAATTTATTTATGATGTCAAAAATACAAGAACAGATATGCTTTCTTTTCAAGTAGGAATTACTTTTTTTATTCAATAATTGTAAAATAATTTGATTTGCAAAGTAAAATCTTTTCTGATATAAGTTAGAAAATTAGTATCATTGTAATTAAATCATTGAAAACAGATTTGAGGGATAATAATTTGACTCTTGAATCTGTATTTTACAAAACAAAAATCTCTAATGAAAAAAAATATACTTTTACTTTTATCGTTTCTTTTTCTTTTTTCGACATTTTCGTCTTGTGGTTCTTTAGAAAATACGGAAAAAACATCGAATTCCAATCGTCCTAATGCTTCTATTCTTTCTGATAATGCTGTTGGAGAAAATAAAAAAGACGAAAATAGCAAAGAATCAAATTCTAAAAATGAAACTATCAAGATTTTATCTTGGAATTTATACAATTTTGGAAAATCAAAAGATGCTCAAGAGATTGAATATATTGCCAAAAAATTAAAAGACTATGATATTGTAGCTATTCAAGAAGTTTCTACTTCGTTGTATGGAATCCGTGCTGTCGGAAAGTTAGCTGACGAACTAAACCGAACAGGAAGTAAATGGGAATACAAAATAAGCGACCCTACTTCTGGAGATGGAAAAGAACGCTACGCCTACGTATGGAAAACTTCTACAAAAAATGCCAAAATTTCTCTCAAAAAAGATTGGTTAGAAGAAAGTATAGAGGCTAAAGTAGATAGAGAACCCTATATGGCTCGTTTTGAAGTTAATTTTAAAAAAGGTAAAACAACAAACACAGTATTAATTGCAAGTTTTCACGCTGTACCAACAAATAAAAATCCTGAAAAAGAAATTGTTTTTTTAGAAGAAATCCCGAATCGATACAAAACGGATAATATTTTGATTATGGGAGATTTTAATCTTGATGGAAAACACGAGGCTTTTGATGTGTTGCGCAATCGTTCGTTAGAAGCTGCTTTTGAAGGACAAAAAACAAGTCTTCGTATGAAAGAAAAAGATGGAAATCCATTAAATAAAGAATATGATAATATTTTTGTAGAAACAAGAGCTTTTAATATCAAGAAAGTCGAAGCCATTCATTTTTATAAAGATTATAAGAGCCTAAAAGAAGCTCGTTATATTTCTGACCATATTCCTCTTTGGGTAGAACTTGGGTTTAAGTAAAAAACTAGTCTAGATTTTCAGTAATCTAGGCTAGTTTTATTTTATCTGTTATCTCGCCAAACTGTTTCTACAAAAACGGCATTTTGACTCCAATCGGAACAAGTATCTTCTTCATATACATGAGAAGTTATACACACCTTGTTACAATTTCCATCTATTATGAATCCTAAATCATCTGTCCAGCAGCTACCTGTCGGATTGATATAATAAGTCATTTTTCCTTTATAATTATATTTGTTTATAGATGCTCTACCATCTCCCTCACGAGGAACAGGACAATTATTTATCTCTTCTATAAACTTAATTACCATCTCGCACTCCATAACATTTCCTTCCTCAATAGGAACGACTGCAATTTCCTCTTCTGGAACAACAGTAACCTCTTCTTCTTTCTCAAAACAAGAAAAAAGAACAAAACATAAGCTAAGAATTAAAATTAAATTTTTCATTTTTTTAGGTATTTTAAAGTGAATAAATTATCCTCTTTATCTATTCCTTTTATAAAATAAAGACCTAGAGGAAGTTTAGAATCAGGTATAACATTCGTATTTTCATACGTTCCATAATGCACACCCATATAGTTATAAATGTCAAATTTTTGTATCTGATTTTGATTTCTGCCTCCAATTGGAGTTATACCTCTCATTCCCCACCCTTTTATTCAAAATTTTGGTATTATTTAATAATTATATCAATTCAATATTAAATAGTAATATTTAAAGTTAGAG
>PFKD01000378.1 GCA_002784125.1 Flexibacter sp. CG_4_10_14_3_um_filter_32_15 | reverse complement strand
AGAGAAATATCTTACAATTCATCACAATGAAGATGTAGAATGTATTCACATGAAATGGACTGGTTTTGCTACTTCTGATAAGTACAGACACGGAATGAATACAGGGTTGGAAAAAGTCAAAGAAAAAAAAGTGAGTAGGTGGCTTGCTGATATGGCTGAAATGGGGGTAATTACGCCTAATGACCAAAAATGGACAAATGAAGATTGGTTTGCTCGTCTTTTAGCTGCTGGTATCCGAACGGCTGCTGTAGTGATGTCAAAAGATATATTTAATCAGCTTGCCGTCAAAAAAATAGGCGAAGATATGACTGATAATAGTTATACGATGCACTTTTTTGATGATTTGGAAGAAGCTAAAAAATGGCTTTCAGCATACAAAATAGAAGAAAAGGAAGAAGAAGAGTAAAATGAGATAAAAAAATAGAACGTCTTCTAATTAAAAAAAACAGTATTCAATAGCATCGAATACTGTTTTTTTATGCTGTAAATTCATATTTTCTTAGCATTTAGAACGCTAAACATTTACGACTTTTCTTCTTCGTTTTACTTTTCTATGTAAATAAATGGCCAAACTACTTGCTGTCAAGACAATAATAGGAACGAGCCAGTTATCAGATAAATACCCCATTTGTCCAATAAAAGTAAAAATAAATACAAATAGAATATTCAAGAAAATTACGATTCCGACGATATAATAATGACTACAACCAATATCTAAAAGCAGATGATGAATGTGATTACGGTCAGGCGAAAGAGGCGAACGACCAGCTAGAGCTCTTAATATAAAAACACGTATGGTATCAAAAAGTGGATATACCATCAATGCAGAAAGCAAAGACAGAGGAGCAACAATATGTAATTCACTAGTAGTAGATAAAGCTGCATTTTTATTGAGAAATAAAATCAAAAGACCAGTAGCCAAAAAACCAAGCATCAAAGAACCTGTATCACCCATAAAAATTCTAGCAGGACTATAATTGTAATACAAAAACCCTCCTACACTTCCCAAAACAGCCAAACACATAGCCGAAATAGCAAAACTTCCCTCTAAAGCAAACCAAAGTCCAAAAAAACTAAAAACTATCAAAGCAACCGAACCAGCTAATCCATCAATTCCATCAATCAAATTAAAGGCATTCGTAATTACGATTACAATAAAACCAGTAACTAAATAGCTAAAAACGAAATGTAATTCATATACTCCCAAAAAACCATACAACGAAGTAATACGAATATCTCCAATCAAAAGGATAGCTATTGCTACAAACTGTCCTATCAATTTCCAAAAAGCACTCAAAGGCAAAAAATCATCTCGCATTCCTACTACCACCATCACCAAAACAGCTCCCAGCAAAAACTCCATATTCAGCGTCATATCTACAAACGACCAAACTAAAGTAGAAATAATAAAACCAAAAAAAATACCTACTCCTCCAAATGAACATATTTTTCCAGTATGGATTTTTCGTTCATTGGGTATGTCGTGAATATTACGAGAATTAGCAATCTTGATGATTTCGGGAATAAGAAGCAGACAAACAGCAAAAGCAGTTCCCAAGCTAAGAAGTAATTTAATCCAAGTCATAATTAATATAAGCAGTATAATAAACAATGATTTTGATAAAAAGTAAGATGTTATCTTTTCAAATTCATATTATATAAGTAATTTAATTCTTTTAGTTGTAGCGTGTATTTATTTTTTGATAAAGAGAAGTAGGAACCGTTTGGTTATTCTCTTTTTTATTGACTAACTCTGCGTTTGTGCCTTGTTGAGATGCTATCAAATTCTCTGATAAAGATAATTGTTTTTTATCTTTTTGAGAAAAATCAAATTGCCAATCTAATAGATTATTTTTCCAAAGATAAGCCAAACCAATTACTAATATAAGAATAAATAATAACCCTTCTGTGAACGCATAGATTTGCCAGTTGCTTTCTAAGCCTTGTAATTTGGAGTCTGTTAGAATCTTTGACCAAGAAAATAAAAATATAATTTCTACTTCAAAAAGCACAAAAACTAAGGCAATTAAGTAGAAACGAATATTAAACTTTCCCCAACTACCCATTACGGTTTCTTCTCCACATTCATACGTAGAGAGTTTTTCTTTAGTCGGATTATGAGGGCGAAAAATCTTTCCGATACTCAAAGCAATTAGAGCAAAAAAAGCACCGATAATCAAAAAAAGTAAAACTAAACCGAAGGTAGAAACAGAACAAAGCATATAGTTTGGATAAAAAAGTTACGCTAATATAATAAAAAGTAATTAGTTTTATCAAAAACAAACAGTTGATTACTTATTGATTATCAATTGCTTAACTTAGCTAATTAACTTTTAAGTTTGTGTCCTAGTTTTGTTTTGGTACGAATCATATCTTTTACAATTTCCATATCCGAAAGTGTGTCAAAAGATTTTTTGGGGACTACATACGCAATATGCCTATTTTGATAAATAAGTAAATAGTGTTTGAATTCTCTTATTTTATAGATTCTTCTCCAAGTGAGTGTAGTATGGCTCTCTAAGGTAACTACTTCGATGCGTTCTGGTTCGAAATAAAATGTAGTCAGTTCAGAAAGAGAAGGATTGTTTTCGAAATAAGTCTTGGTTCTCAAATAGGTCAGTATGGGTAATACTAAAAATAAAAACACCATCAAACTCAAAAGTAAACCAAGTTTTAGTTCTGAGTCTGCCCATTCTCCATCTATAATACGTTTTTCTAAAAGCATCACTACAAGCATGGTCGCCAAAAAAATACTCAACCATACCATTTTGCTACGTAATAATAGTGAAAAATTGAGTCGGAGATATTCCTCAAAATTGAGTTTTGCTTTTACTTCTATAATTTTTTCTTCTTCTTTCATACTACAAATAACGCTTTTTTTAAGCAAAAATAAAGAATAGAAAGCTAAAAAATCAAAACCTTCTGATTTTTTGAAAATTATTTTTGCCTAACTATTAAACTTATCTTACTTTATAGTCTTACTCTATTTCATAAACTGCACGAATAGGATAATGGTCTGAAAAAGAAATTTCTCTATGTGTATTGAAATAAATACAATCTAGTTTGTCATCATCATAGAATTGATTGTCTATTCGAAGAAAAAATAATTTCCCATTAAATGTAAATTCTGTTCCTAATCCTTTACTTTCAAAAGAGTTATCAAGACTTCCACGAAGTTTGAAATAGGTATAACTATACGGCAAATCATTCAAATCGCCACACAAAACAACAGGATAAGGGCTTGTTTTGATATGTTCTGTAATAGTTTGAACTTGCCCAGCTCGCATCGAAAATCCTTTTTTAAGGCGTTTGCCTGCATACCAAAAAGTTTCTTCAGGGTTATCAATCGGTTGGAGTTCGTTTTGATTGATACTCATAGATTCTAAATGAATATTATAAATCCGAATAGTATCTTTTCCTTTTACTACATCTGCGAAAATAGCACCGTTATCGGTTCGAATTCTAAAAGGAACTTCGCCTTTGTTGATAAATGGATGTTTTGAAAAAATAGCAATACCAAACTGTCCCTTTCTGTGGTTTGCAGACGTATAACGAACATGAAAATAATAAGGAGTGTCTGATTCTTGCGCTGATAATTGTTCTCTAGTATTGAATATTTCGGCACTTTCAGCGTTATAAAAATCTTGAATACATTTTATATCCGAAGTGTCATTTTTTATCCATCCAATCGTATTTTTTGTTATGCTATATTTATTATCTCTTTGTTGATAGACATCAAATTCTCGTACATTATAAGACAGAACAGATAAGGAGTTTTTAGTTGTATCAATGTTTTCTTTCCAAATTCCTCCCAAACTTATGCTGGCTTGCCAAAAAGGAAATCCAATAATCAAGACAAATAAAGAATAAAGTGCATACCAGCGTTTGCGCCACCACCAAAGAAAAACAAAAAATACATTGATTATTATACAAAAAGGAATCAACATCGAAATAAAACCCGAAAGCCAAAAATATTCTGGAGAAACCAAAACAGACAAATAAGCACTCACAGAAACCACCAAAACTAAACTATTGATAAAACGAAATGTACGTCTTGCATTTCGTCTGCGCCAAGAGTCATATTTTACTTTTCTTATTCGTGAATTACGAGAACGGTTTTGAGGAAACATAAAAAACGTTACAGCTTATTTTTTTAGATAGGATAAATGGCCATTCAATTTTTTAAGACTGACTTATAAGGTAGAACGTAATGATTTGAGTTTACGTTGAAATTTTTTGATTATTTTTTGTCAAATATAACATTAGGAGAAAAAGTTGCTCCTTTTTCTAAAAAATAGTATTCATATTGATAAATTATCCTTTTTTTATTTTCAATTTCTTTTGAAGTCCTTTTAGTGAAAATTAATTTTTTATTTGGAAAAATGCGTTCGATTTTTAAAGTATCAGAACTATCAAGAATATGTTTTTTATCCTCTGAAAATCTCAAATCGAAGTGTTTTAAGCCAAGAAGATTATAATAAGTTGTATCTGCTTCAAGTTCTTTTAAGTTGTAGAGAAGACTTTATTTTGTCTTTCCAATCTTCCAAAAAGCTCTCAAAAGAGGGCATAATTTTGTAATCTTGCCTTCCAGATTCCCAAAGATATGCTTTTATGGCTAAAGATTTTAATCCCAAGTTATCGACATTTGTTCCTAAAGCTACTGCAAAAGCCTCATACCATCGATAGGCATCAGGCTGACGAATGGGTGTAATTTCACGTTCTTCTAACAAAATGCTTCAAGGATATAGTTTGTAGGGCATTTTGTCTGTATTTGTCCAAATCCTGTCCCCTGTTCGGTTAGATGCTTCTAAAAGAGTAACCTCATATCCTTTTTCTATCAATAAACTGCTGCATAAAGTCCTGCTGTCCCTGCTCCAACAACAATAATTTTTTTCTTCGTTGTATTTTTTGAAAAATAATTTTTTATAGTAAAATTGGAGACTTAGGAAAAGTGTATTTTTGAACAAACCTACTAAAAATTAT
>PFKD01000390.1 GCA_002784125.1 Flexibacter sp. CG_4_10_14_3_um_filter_32_15 | reverse complement strand
ACTTTAACTATCAGAGTAAATTCAATTTACAAAGTTAAAAACTAGCTTGATTTGCTTTAAACGAGTACAATTTTTTTTCGTGCGTTTGCCCTATCTATTCTTAATTTTTTTACTGGAAAAGGAGAGTTTAGTTTTGGAAATACAGGTGAAAGTAATCTGAATGCACTTATTTTGGGAGGATTGTTTATAAAGACGATGAATAATGAAGGTTATGCAATGAATTATTAAAAAGTTGGTAGAGCAGACCTCTTAGTTTGTTTTTAAAAAGATAAATTTTGTTTTAGAAGGAATTTTTATGTAAATTTTAAACTGAAATTATGAATACTCAGATTTGTAACTCAAATTTGTAGTGAGCTTTATCACGGTTAATTTAGCAATGTTCATTTTTCCATAGGGCAGGGTTTGCAAACCCTGCCCTATGGAAGAATAAGAGCGTTTTGCTTTCTATAACTTGCTAATTATTAGGTAAATAACAGTGATAATGTTTAATAATTATTCATTCTTCTAATTTTTATCTTTTTACTTCTAGCTTTTTACGATTATGAAACAAAAAAATGTAGTTATTCTTGGTGGTGGAGAAAGTGGTGTAGGTGCAGCTCGCCTAGCAGCCGAAAAAGGATATAATGTTTTTCTTTCTGAAAAAGACAAACTCTCCGATAAAAATCGCTATGAACTAGAACACCACAAGATTTTTTATGAGGAAGGAATGCACACCGAATCGATAATTTTGGGAGCAGATTTGATTATCAAAAGTCCTGGAATTCCTGAAACTGCGCCTATTATGGAGGCTATTCGCTTAGAACATATTGACGTAATTTCTGAAATTGAGTTTGCATCTCGTTTTGTTTCTGGGCAACTAATAGCCATTACAGGTACAAATGGAAAGACTACAACGACGCTTTTGGCGTATCATTTACTCAAAAGTGCAGGTTTAAGCGTTTGTTTGGCTGGAAATATAGGAAAAAGTTTTGCTCGTGAAGCCATTGAAGATGATTATGATTATTATCTCGTCGAAGTAAGTAGTTTTCAATTAGATGATATTGATGAACTTCGTCCTCATGTGGCAGTTCTTTTGAATATTACGCCTGACCATTTGGATAGATACGATTATCAGATGGAAAATTATGTAAATTCAAAATTCAAAATCAATGAAAATCAGAATAACAAAGACTTTTTTATTTATAATGAAGAAGATATAGAATCGCTCAAATACATTCGTTTTCATCGTTTGGCTGGAAGAATGTTGCCTATCAATATTTCAAAACAAAAAGAATATTTATCGCTACAAAATAAAATCAGAATTTCGGCTACTCCTGCTCAAATGTTGGATATTCCTATTTCGGATTTGCCACTCAAAGGGGCGCATAATTTCCTTAATATTGTCGCAGCAGGAATGGTAGCGCAGATTATTGGACTTTCAGACGAGCAAATTATAAAAGGGCTAAAATCATTTAAAAACGCACCTCACAGACTAGAAAAAATCAAAACCATAAAAGGAATTACGTTTATAAATGACTCAAAAGCTACCAATATTGATGCTGTTTCGTATGCTCTTGATAGTTTTGATAAGCCTCTTATTTGGATTGTTGGAGGTGTGGATAAAGGAAATGAATATGAAGTTATCGAAGAATTAGTGAAAAAGAATGTTCGTGCAATCGTTTGTTTAGGAAAAGACAATAGCAAACTAACTACTTTTTTTAAAGAAAAAATAAGTGAAATCAGAGAAACAGACAGTATGAAAAAAGCAATCGAAACGGCTTTTAGTTTGGCAGAAAATGACGATATTGTTTTGCTTTCTCCTGCTTGTGCAAGTTTTGATTTGTTTAAAAATTATGAAGATAGAGGCGATCAGTTTCGTCGCTATGTACAAGAATTAGCATTGAATATAAAAGGAAAACAAGAGCCTGAAAGCGTTTAATGTAATTTTTTAATAGCGACTAGATTTATTGAGAATCTATTTGTTTTAGTCTAATACAAATCAAAATTAATTTTTAAAACTATAAAAAAACTGACACAACCAAGAGTTGGCTACTTAGAAAATTATGAAACTTCTAACTTACGGCTATTCAAAACAAGAAATAAATGAGCGATTTGAAAAAGTTTGTCAGCAAGTTTTTATTCAATCAAAACAAATAAAAACAGGTAATTTTCAAGTCGTTTCAAATGATGATGTAAAACTAATTTTTGAATTATATGATACTTATTTTTTTGATAATTACTTCAAAGAAAATAAAGTAACTGAAAAGATGGCTTTTGATTTTTCTAAAAAAATGACTTCGGCTGGTGGCAAATTGATGTACTATAAGGTTACAAATAAAAATCCGATTCAATTTAGAATGCGTATCTCAGCTTATTTGATTTTTAATTCTTTCAAAAATAATTCTACCAAAACAAAAACAGTAAATTTAGCAGGTTTTGAAACCAAAAATCGTTTGGAAGCTCTCATGCACGTCATCGAACACGAAATTATTCATTTGATAGAATTTTTAGCTTTCAATGATTCAAGTTGTAAAAAGGATAATTTTAAAAAATTAGCCAATTCTATTTTCGGACATACAGCCTTTACGCATCAGCTTCTGACTGGAAAAATGGAAGCCTTAAAAGAATATGATTTGAAAATAGGCGACTGGGTAAGTTTTTCCTTCGATGGAAGATACTATAAAGGCATCATTCACAGAATTACCAAACGAGCAACGGTAATGGCATTAGATAAAAATGGAATTTATAAAGATGCAAAAGGAAACCGTTTTACAAAATATTATATCTTACTCAAATATTTGAAAAAATTAGATAAAAAACCGATTCAAAGCTAAGGTTTGCCGTTGCCCTTACCAACGACCATTTGAGTCTATTACTTTTGTTTTAATAATTTTTTAATTTCATTTAGCTTATTTATATAAGTTGTATATTTTTTTTTGCTTTTTGTATTGTATTTTTCCTTCTCTCTTTCTCTCTTTCCTTCTTCATTTTTTTCGGCGTATTGTATTTCTTTTTCTATGGTATCTTTAGCTGTTTTGTTTTGTCCTGCAAAACCACAAGCAAAATTTGCATCTGCATTCTGATTTAAAAGGCTTTGTATAAGTTCTTTATCGTGTTTTTCTACAGCAAGCATTAAAGGACTTTTTCCAAAAGAAGCACATTGATTCCAATTTATATTGTACTTTCCTACTAATTCTATCCATTCTTTTCTCGTATGCTGATTTGGTTTTTTCTTGGTTCTAGAATTAAAAAATCGTCCATCAAAATTCTCACTAATTATAGCTTCTAAAAAATCTCCATCTATGCAAGAAGCCTCAACTCCGTTTTCTAAAAGCCATTTTGTTCTTTCAAAATTAATCTTTTGAAATTGAGTTACTTTTGATATTGTATTAAATTCTTCACAGGTAGTCTTGCTTAGATTAATTTTATATTTTTCCGCTAATTTTTTGTAATTGTCGTTTTCAAGTAATATTATTTTATCAATATTCTCCTTTTTTGCTCCATTTTCAATCAAAAAATCAATCATTTTTTCATCATTAGTAACTATATTTATTTCTTCAGCTTTTGCCCCCAAACTCAAAACAAATTTGACATTCTCTAATTCATTCTTACTGACATAATAATTTGTTAGAGAAATTATATCTTTTGTTTTTGCATTCAAATCAGCACCACGACTGACAAGCTGACGAATCATAGCCGTATCTTCATTAAAAAGCATCAAAATAGGATAGTTTTTAGGAACTGTATTTACTTTTGCACTTCTTTTTTTGAATCTTGTACGCAAAATTCGATTACTTATCGACACTCCCATATTAATCAGCATCGCTTCTGCCACACCAGAAACCACTTCTTCTGGAAAATTACAAGGATTATTTATATCAATATTTTGAGCAAGAAAATTATCAATATTTTTCAATATTTCTTCGTTGTTGGTACTATCGATCAAGCATTCACAAAAAGCACGTTGTATAGAATCTTGTTTGTGTTTTTGTTGAATTTGAACAACTCTTTCTGATATATCTTTTTCTGTATCTTCTGTTTGTTTGGAGGTTTGACAAGAAAAAAGAAATAAAAAAGAAATAAATACTAGTAAAGATTGAATGTTCATAAAATAATTTTGAAACAGTGTAAGAAGTAGAATTAAGTAAAGTGTTTTTTGAAATGGAAAATCAAAATACAAAATTTTTATCGAAACTAATCTTCAAAACCGTATATTTTTATTAAAGTTGCAGCGCAACGTAACCTATGTAGAATAATTAATGATAGAATAATGGTTCTCAACAGAGTTGCGAAACCTTGTTGGTTGCACCCTAAAAGTTGCGCCACTCTGTAGCTGAAATTCAGAAAAAACTAAGAAAAAAATTAGCTTCGCTGTTCTTCAAAATGTGTACGGTTTTAAAAAACTAATCCAATGAAAAAGTCTTTTTTATCTTAATCTGTAATTCATCGCCTTTTCTAAATTCTTGATAGGTATTTGTATGAATTCTGAAAGTTTGATTACTCTCATTTGTTCCTATTATTTTATAACTATTGCCATAAAAGTCTATTTTTTCTATTTTTATTATTTCTGTATCTGAATTTGACTGATTTTTTGGGTTTTCTATTGTATCAATATCAATAATTTCAATCCATTCTGGGCGAGTATATGTTTTTTTGTTATCAGAATTTATAATTTCTTGTATTTCTCCAAAAAGTGTTGCTACATATTCTGTATTCGGATTTTGATATAATTTTTGAGGATTATCCAACTGTTCGATTTTTCCATTTCGCATAACGGCAAGGCTATCAGCCAATGAAAGCGCATCCTGCAAATCGTGTGTAACCAAAATAGTTGTGGTCTGTGTTTTTTCTAAAATAGCTTTTATTTGCTGACGAACTTCCCCCTTCAACTGCTCATCAAGATTTGAAAAAGGTTCATCTAAAAGTAAAAGTTCTGGTTTTGGTGCAAGCGCACGAGCTAAGGCAATTCGCTGCTGTTGCCCCCCTGAAAGCTCATGAGGAAAGCGTTTTTCATAATTTGGAAGTTCTATAAGAGCTAACATTTCACTTACTTGTTCTTTTTTCTGTGATTTGTTATATAATTTACTACTCAATCCATAAGCAATATTTTCAAAGACAGTCAAGTGAGGAAAAAGTGCATAATGCTGAAAAAACAAACCTACATTTCGTTTTTCAGGTTTTACAAAAATAGAATCTGTATTATTAAAAACTAATTTGTTTTGCAAAGTAATAGAGCCTTCTGAAGGTTTTTCTAATCCAGCTATCATTCTCAAAAGCGTAGTTTTTCCACTTCCACTTTCTCCCAAAAGAGCTAAAGTTTCTCCTTTTTTTAGAGAAAAAGAAATATCATTAACAGCGTAACTTTCCATTAAAGGAAATTTTTTATAAATATTTTGTAGTTCTAGCATGTAGTCTAAATGTAGCGTAAACTTTAGTGTGCGTTTTGTACCATACCTTTTAAGGTGTGATGAATAAAGAATTTAAAAACAAATTTCGATAAAAAATAGTAATATCTATCAATCTTTTATAATTCCTTAATAAACAAAGCATTGGGGTATTGCGTTTACTTTAAATAAAATCAATCAAGGTTACATTTTGAACACTACTTCATTGAAAACAAAAACAGATTCATTTTTAGGACTTTGGATAGAGGCAAGAACACGATTTAGCAATCAATTAAATAATATTACAGACGATGATTTGAAAAAGAAACTGCTGCCTTCTCAAAATTCTATTGGTTTTTTGATTCGTCATATTGGTGAGGTAGAATTGCTTTTTGCAAAAAATGTTTTTGGTGCGAAAGACATAAAAATATCTGCCCAAACGGTAATAAAAAAGTACGATACAGGCGAATGGACAAGTAGTAAAGAGTTGAAAGAATATGTTGAAATGTCATTTTCTACACTAAAAACCATCATTGAGAGTCAAGCAGAGCAGGATTGGGAAACGACAATTACGACAAAGGAGTTCGGTACAAAAACTAAAGCCGAAGCCTTTGGAAGAATTGTATCACACACCACTTATCACGCAGGACAAATTGCAATTATAAATAAATATGGAACAACACAGTAATTAAAGATTAAAAAAATATAAATATGAATACAAAAACTTTAATTTTACCAATATTAGTAATCATTTGTGGACTGGGTGTAGTCGCATTTCTAGGTTTTACAAATGATTCTGAGAATAATTCTCAAAACAATAAAGCTAATAAAAAAGTAGAGGCTGCCGAAAGCTTTGAAAGCAATTATAAAAATCTAAACTTAAACCAAAAAGATACTTCTATGTCAGATTACAAAGTAAAAAAAGACGAAAACGAATGGAAAAAAGAATTGACAGAAAATGAATACCGAGTTTTGCGCCAAAAAGGAACAGAACGAGCATTTACAGGCGAATTCTACGACCATCACGAAAAAGGAGTTTATACGTGTGGGGCGTGCCATGAAAAATTATTTGACTCAAAAACAAAATTTGAGTCAGGTAGTGGCTGGCCTAGTTTTTACACAACCATTGAAGGAAATGTAAAAGAAATTACAGACCGTTCGCACGGAATGGTGCGTACAGAAGTAGTTTGTAATTCTTGTGGTTCTCACTTGGGACACGTTTTTAATGATGGACCTAAACCAACAGGAATGCGTTATTGTATCAATTCTATTTCTTTAGATTTTGAAAAAGAATAATCATAAAGTAGCTGACAATTCAACTTCGTTGAGGACTAAAGCCGTTTCAACTGTCAGAAAAATAATATTTTGATAAAAAAGCATTTTGATTTCCTTCAGAATGCTTTTTTTGACTTTGTCTAAAGATGATTTTCAATATCATTTTTTTAATTCTATTTTATGCAATCTAGAAATAATTGCATTTTTATCTCTACCCATTATTTTAGTTATTTCTTGCACAGTATGTCCTAAATGAAATAAATCTTTTAGCTGGGCTTCTTCTTTTATTGTCCAACGTTTGTATGCCTGTTGATGAGTTTTTCGTTTTTCTTCAACAGAATAGGCTTTTTCAGAATTGGTGTTTTTTTGGTTGATTAATGGATAAACTTCTTGTTGTTCCTTTTTCGTTTCTTCTATTTTTGGCTCTACTTTTACTTCTTTTTTTTCTTGAATTGGTTGAGGTTCAGTTAATTTTTTAGCCCAAAATAAAAAATGGCTTTTAAATTCGTCTGTTTTGATGTCGTTTCTGTATTCTAAGGCTTGTATAAAATTATCATAAACGCCTTCAAAATCTTTGTTTTTGGCTGCTTGTCTTGTTTTTTTGTAATAAAAATCTGCTTTTCCTTCATTTATCTCTTGCGAAATGGCAGCTTTTGAGGTTTCTGTTTTGGCAAATTTCATCACTCTTTTATCAGTTTTGATAGCTCTGTGAGGAATGGGAGAAGCCAAAACCAATCCTTCAAAGGAAGTACAACGACTAAGGGCAACATAAACCTGACCTGCTGCAAAGGCACTTCCCACATCTGCAATTATTTTTTCAAAGGTAAGTCCTTGACTTTTATGAACTGTAATCGCCCACGCTAATTTGATAGGATACTGCGTAAAAGAACCCAATTCTTCTTCTTCTATTTTTCCTTTTTCATCGTTCCATTTGTATTTTATATTCTTCCAAACTTGCTGTTCTACTTCAATTTGATTTTTTGAATCGTCTTCTACAATTATTTTTTCGTTTTCTACTCGGATTATTTTCCCTATTTTTCCATTATAATATTTTTTGTCTTTATCATTTTTGACAAACATCACTTGTGCATCAATTTTTAGCTCAAGATTTCGATTAGTTGGAAAATTTTTATCTGGAAACTCTCCTTCTATTATTGCTTTAAAAGTTTGTAAAGAAGTAGTCAGACGACTTAGTTTTTCGGCATTTATTTCTTTTACTTTTTCATTGTGCGTACAAAGCATAATGCAGTTTGTGTATTTTTCGAAATCAAAACTAGGTTCATATTTTGTATTCAGCCCCTGCAACTGGTCATAAGTGAGGTTACTATTTCTTATTTTATTGAGAAGATTGATAAAACGCTGGTCTTTCTGACGGTATATTTTTTTGAGTTCGATATAAATAGGTTCTATTTGTTGAATTACTTTTGAGCTAAAGAAAAATTCACTCTCATAATGTTTCATTAAAATTTCTTTCTCCTCATCTTTCATAACTGGAGGAAGTTGAAATGTATCGCCAATCAAAAGAACCTGCACACCACCAAAAGGAACAGTTTCTTTTTTGCGAAAAATACGTAAAAGTCTATCTATTACATCCAATAAATCACAACGCACCATCGAAACCTCATCAATAACTAAAATTTCTAAGCTGGTAATAATTTTTCGTTTTTCTTTAGAATACACAAAATGTTCGAAAATAGTGCTTTTATCCTTATCGCCCATTTTAGAGTCTTTTCGAAGGCGTTTGTCATTCGGAACGTACAAACTAGGTGCTATCTGAAAAAAAGAATGTATCGTTTGTCCACCTGCATTGATGGCAGCCACACCCGTAGGCGCAACAATGACCATATTTTTATTAATGGTCGTTTTGAGGTATTTCAAGAAAGTAGTTTTTCCTGTTCCTGCTTTTCCAGTCAGATAAACTGTTTTTTCGGTGTGTTTAATAAGGTCTAAAGCGTTATTAAACTCTATGTTTTCGTTGTCTAATTGTATATTATCTACGGTCATTTTTCAGTAATTCTATTTATAAATTAAAATTACTAAAAAAATAGTTATTAATTATCATATATTTGTTTTTTGGCTAAAAAAAATAGCACATAAAATTCTGAATAGAATTTTATGTGCTATTTTTAAAAGTGAAGTAAGGATAGGCTTTTTGTTGGTGTCGCTGTGCTAAAACACCAATAAAGGTAGAAAGTTGGTTTGTGTTTTAATGTTGTTGGTGGGGACACCGACACCGGCAGAGTGTACCATCAAAAAAAGTAATTGTTATTTATCTTCATTTATCATAAAGATCATATAAATCATTTACCAATCAGTTATGGTAGTTGTATTTTATTCAATCACAACATCAAATTCTACTTCGATATCTGTTTCTCCACCTGCATTAGCAATATTTCCATCACTTACACCTGCTGCGCTTTTGTTTGGTTCGTGGCGAAGTGTAACACGTAATTTGCCTTGAGAAGCTGCACCTGTCGTAACTTTAGTCTTTAAACCAACTGGATTTTGTCCATCGGTGTCATCATAAGCTACTGTAACATTCAAACCACCTGTTGCAGCAAAGAAAAATTGATGCTCGTCATCTTCTTCTTCTATTTCCTCTGTGATGCTTTCTGCTGGAGTTTCTAGTTCGTTCAAAAGATTTAAAGAACCATTATAAACTGTATTGGCTGCAAGTGTTCCTCCTATAAGTACAGGAGCTGTTCCACCATCTCCATCTAAATCTCTGAAAGACAAAACAACAGGCGTTCCACCATTTTCAGGCGTAAGTGTATAGGTAAGTGTTGTTATTAATTCTTCTTCATTTGCTATTTCTGGATCATCTTTTTCACAAGAAGAAAACAAAACAAGAGTAGAAAAAAGAACAGCTAAAAATGGAAAAACATTTTTTGATAAAATCATAGTATAAAAATAATTGGGTTTAAAACTGTTTTCTTAAATGCAACTCTGTTGCAATAATCAAACGCAAATATAAAACGACTTTTTTATAAATGCAACTCTGTTGCAATTATTTTTTTGAATAGAAAATGGAATTGATGTATTTTTGTGAATGATTTGCATCAACATGAGTGACATTTTTAAGTATTTGATTTTCAGTTGCAGCGCAACGTAACCTTTGTAGAACCTCAAA
>PFKD01000301.1:8333-9163 GCA_002784125.1 Flexibacter sp. CG_4_10_14_3_um_filter_32_15 | reverse complement strand
AACTATCAGAGTAAATTCAATTTGCAAAGTTAAAAACTAGCTTGATTTGCTTTAAACGAGTACATTTTTTTTCGTGCGTTTACCCTATGTTAAATCAGGGTTTAAGTTCTCTTCGACGGAAAATAGCTATTTTTGTTTGTTGAAAAAGCAGATACAACCATTGTGTATGCAATTATTTTTGGTAAATTAGCCACTCCTACAAATCCCTTACTACCACTCCTTTACTAGTATCGTTTTGAAACAAGTTTTTTATAAAAATGTATTTCATTTTTATTTTATTAAAAAAGCTACTGTACCCTACTATTTTTTGTAGTGTATGATTGGTTAAGGATTTGGCTTCGCCGAGCTTCGGTTGTAGAATTAACAGGATTTAAAAATACAGATAATACAAAATGTTATTTGAATAATTTAATTTTAAGGTGATTTATTCTTAAAAAATGTATTTTAGCTTCGCTGACTTTACAGTTCATTCTCTGTGTTTTCTGTAACTCTATGTTTAATAAAAATAGTAGGCTACAGTGAAAATTAATTATTCCAGCCTATCGTTTTGTAGAAGCTGAAGAAATTGCAAATGCAATTTTGTTCTTAGTCTGATAAGGCAAGTTATGTCAATGGAATTAATCTTCCTGTTGACGGAGGCAGAACAAAAAATTTGTAGAAAAGGACACTCAAATTATAGACAAAAAAGCTGTTCCTAATATAGGAGTAACTTTCTACTTCCTCTTTCTGCTTAATTGTCTGTCTTAAATATCTAAAATATTTTCAAAATAGGTATATCAATATGAGTGACATTTTTCAAATTTTGTAAATTGACCAATTTTTGACAAAAT
>PFKD01000301.1:0-8296 GCA_002784125.1 Flexibacter sp. CG_4_10_14_3_um_filter_32_15 | reverse complement strand
TGGAAAAAAGACATTTGCACAGAATAAAATTTGGTAAGGATTTGCCTTTTTTAAAATGTCACTCATGTTGTTATGTAACAGGTATTTTTTTGATACCAACAGCTAGTTTAGGAAAAGGCTTGCCTTTTCCCTACAAAAAACGATAATTTGTTATACACCCCTAAAAAAAATAAATTCATTGAAAATCAATATATTATGGATGTAGAATCATTTAGAGATTTTTGTCTTTCCTTTCCTGTTGTTACAGAAGGACTGCCATTTGGAGAAGATACTTTAGTTTTCAAAGTAGAAGGGAAAATGTTTGCACTTATCAATCTCAAAAAATCGGATAGTTTTAATGTAAAATGTACCCCAGAGAAAGCAGTAGAGTTACGAGAAAAGTATGACTGTGTAAAGGCTGGTTATCACATGAATAAGAAACATTGGAATACAATCTATTTTGGGGGAATTTATTCGGAGTTTGAAAGCTCTCTTACAGAAAAACAACTCAAACATTGGATTCGTCATTCCTATCAGCTTGTTGTTAGCAAACTTCCAAAGAAGATTAGAGTAGTTCTACAAGCTGAATTAGAAAAAATGAATTCAGAAAATGACCAGTAGAACAAAAATGAAACAACGAAATGATATGCAAAATGAATAATCTGTTACTAAAGTAAGAAATAGTTAATAACCTAAATAAAATTGAAAAAAGTGACAACCATTTGTTTAAAGTGTCCGTATATAGAAACAGAGTTTCACAACAACTACTAAACGTTTTTAATTACTTTAAATCAATTCAAAACACTAATAATCAATCTGTTAGTAACACTATTTTCTATTTCAATCTATCTATGTTAATCAATAATTTGACTACTAATTTCTTTGCGATGTTCAGTTCTACACAACCTATTTTATCTATAAATACTACCGATATTTCTTCACTTGTAGGAGTCGTGTTTGAGTTTTTTGCTAATCCAAATGAAAATAATCTTTCGCTTATCAAAAAGAACACACAGAAGGTATCAGAGATGAATGAATCTGTTGAAAAGTTAAAAAACTGGGCTTGGCAATACGCTGATTTAGAGTATGCAAAAAAACAGTTTCAAAAAACACAGGAAGTAGAAAAAGTGGTAGAAACAACCTATAATTCGTTAGGTGTTTTGATGAAAAGTAATATTTCAGAACCAATACATGATTTCCTTCAAAGTTTTGAGAAATTACTCAAAAATCTACAATCGTATCGTTCTATCTTAGAAAATGATTTGAAAAATGAGGAAATTCAAAAAGAACTAAAAACACTTACTAAACGTAAATTCAATATTGCATAATAAAATATTGATACTACAAAACTGAAAAGGAATAGCATTTTAAATGCTCTTCCTTTTTTTATGGATTTTATTATTCCACCAAAGTCTTCTGAAAAGAAGAAAAAGCAACAGGTTTGTCAGCAAACCATCGTTTCGTCTTTTTCCAAACTCTTCCAAAAAGCTCAGAATCTCTATAATTATTCAATTTTTCTTCGCTTTCCCAGTGGCTATACGTCAGAAAAATACAAGGATTGTGTGCATCTTGCCATAACTCTAAATGTTTACAACCCTCAAAATGACGGATTTTTTGTTTATTTTCTTCAAAATTATCAATAAAATCTTGAATGTGTTTTTCTTCAAAAGTCATTCTAACGACACGTAATAAATTCATTTTATCTTGGTTTAAAGGTTGATTATAAAGTAATAAAGGCTTTATTTTGAATTTGTTTTAGATTTATCTAACTTTTTGGGTTAGAATTGTCTTTATATGATTATTGTAGCTCATTCTTTAGAATGAGTAAATTGTACCGTAAACTTTAGTTTGCGTAACTATTTACACAAAAATACTTAGTTTTATTTAGGTTTAGTTTATTTCAACTTAGTTTGATTTTTTAATGAATGATTTTCAGATAATATTAGTCGGCATTTTGGTTGCTGTCAGTTGTGCTATTTTAGGTTGTTTTTTGGTGCTTCGCAAAATGGCGATGGTAGGCGATGCCATTTCTCACGCTGTTTTACCTGGGATTGTGATTGCTTTTTTGGTTGTTCAGCGTTTCGATTCTATTTTTATGCTTATTGGTGCTGCTATTTTGGGCGTTTTTACGACGCTTTTAATAGAATTTTTGCACAAACAAGGAAAGCTACAAACCGATGCTTCGATTGGTGTTTCCTTTACTTCCCTTTTTGCTTTGGGTGTAATTCTGATTTCGGTCTTTGCGAGTAAGGTAGATTTAGATGCCGAATGTGTGCTTTTTGGCGAAATTGCGTATGTGCCTCTGCATGTTTGGCACATAGATTTGGGAGATGGCGCAATTCTGAATTTGGGTGCAAAGGCTGCATGGTGGATTGGCTCTGTACTTTTGATTATTCTGTTTTTTGTTACTATTTTTTATAAAGAAATGCTCTTGACGACCTTTGACCCTGCTTTTGCGTCTGCTATCGGAATTAATGTTTCGGTTTGGCATTATTCGCTAATGAGTTTGGTTTCTTTGGCTACGGTTGCTGCTTTTGAGTCGGTGGGGGCTGTTTTGGTACTTTCATTTTTGGTTGTACCTTCTGCGACGGCTTATTTATTGACAACCAATTTCAAAAAAATGCTTTTTCTATCCTGTTTTATCGGAATAGTTGTAGCAATTTTGGGCTATTATACGGCTGCTTTTCTGAATGCTTCCATTGCAGGTTCGATGACAAGTGTGGCAGGTGTTATTTTTGCGCTTGTTTTTGTGTTTGTTCGGATTAAAAAATAGCTTTCTAGATGAACCAAAACACATATTTTTTTGGTTTTAGGGTTGATGATTTACTTTTTCATTTAAAGTATCACAATCGTAATTTTTAATTCGTTATTAGTATAAAGTAATGTATCAAGGCTTTTTTGAAGCACGTTTTGTAACCAAAAGAATCTATAAAGTAGAAAAAAAAGAAGCCTTTCAAGCTTTTGATAATTTGAACCAAGAATTAGAAAAACAAAATGTTAAAATCAATAAAAAAATAGTTGAATATTGCGTTTTTGATAGCAATGAATCTATTGATGATAATTGGCTTACGCTGAATGAACCTTGTTAGGTCTGTAAATTGGAATGCAAGTAAGTAATTGTACAAAATTAATGCATCTTATTTTTTAATGTAACAACCTGATAATCAATGTTTTATGTAATTATCAATTATCCATTTTAAATTAGTTTCGCTGCTTTGGCAGGTGTCCATTTACTTACTTATTATTTTTTATACTCATTCAATTTTCATTGTATTTATCTTCATTCATCATATAGATAATAAAAATCATTTACCAATAAGTTCAAGTTGTTTTTATTAACTAGGGCAAACGCACGAAATTTTTGGGTGCATAACAAATTAGCTACGCAACTCTTTGGGTGTCGCTTAGTCAATTTGTGTTACGCAGGGAAAAGTCTTGCTTTTTCCTTCCATACAGGTATTTTTTTTGATACAAACAGCTAGTTTAGGAAAAGGCAAGCCTTTTCCTTACAAAAAACGACAATTTGTTATACACCCAAATTTTTAATCAATCAATTTTTAGAATTTTATGCTGTATTTTACCATTAGCAAGGTCAATTTTTTTCAAAAATTAATCCTTGCTAAGGTAGAAACGCCCTATTTTTTATTTTTTTCCCTTAGCCATCGTCGTTATCGAAGATAAAAAGACGTTGATAATGGGGAAGAAATAAATTTCGTATGTTTGTCCTATCACACAATCAAAAAGTTTAAGATTGCCAAATTTCACTAACTAAAAATTCTATTCAGTACAATAAATTTTGGTTCTTCCGACAATTTAGTCAAATTGATAAAACGGTGTGCGAATGGTGTGTTCAGTTCCTCAGAACTGAACACACGGTGTTTCGCTAAAAAGTCGGAAGAGCCTAAATTTTTAGTATAAAAATTATCAAAATACCATTCTTTTTCATAAATTCAGACTTAGAGAAACTTTTTTTAAAAAAGTGGCGTTGAGCGAGTTAGTAAAATAGGATATCAAACCAAAAAATATCAAATTTATCTACAACAAAAAACAAATTATGTCAAACAAATTACACGAGCTTTTAGCTGTCGAACAAGAACGAAAAAATAAAGCCAATCAAGCTATTGGAGAAGCAAAAAAGACCTTTACTAAAAATGACCCTTATTTTGACGGAATGGTAAAACATTATGTTTCTTTAGAGGAAAACTCTGATGAAATTCCAGACGAAACAAAGGAAATGGTTACAACGGTCAAGAAAAAATTAGAGGAAGCTATGGAACTTATCGTAGCAGGAATTGATGCTAATATCTCAAAAGAAGAAACTAATTCTGCTGATATTGCAAAGGCTGAATTAGTAGTAGGAAATAAAAAATTTGGTACATTTTCGGCTACTTCTCTTTTAGCTTTAGAAAGTAATATCAATCGTTTGAAAGATTTATATAATGCGATTCCTACACTTGACCAAACTCGTAAGTGGGAATTTGATAGCAAGACAAACGTTTATCGTACTCCTGAAGAGGTAAAATTTCGTACTGTCAAACGTCCGAAAGTTATCGTAAAATACGAGGCTACAAAAGAACACCCAGCACAAACCGAACTTTTAAATCTTGATTTTCAAGTAGGTAAATATGAAACTGTTTATACTTCAGGAAAGGTTACTTCTTCTCAAAAAAGTGATATGATTGCACGCATTGATGAACTTTTGGAAGCTGTCAAAATTGCTCGCTCAAAAGCAAATAACGCAGAAGTCAAAAACACAAAAGTAGGAAAAGATATTTTTGAATTTATCCATAAAGGAATTTTGAAGTAAGATAAAGATAACAAATTAGTTATGTTATTTTTGGGTGTATCTCAAGATGTCGCTTTATTAATTTTATAGTTGTAGGAAAAGGCAAGCCTTTTCCCTACTAAAAACGACATTTTTGAGATGCGCCCGTTAAGGATTAGTAGGATTGATAGGATTTGAAATACAGATAAATACAACTGCTATTTTTTAAATCAAATAATTAATAAAATACCTTTGAATAGTTAAATTAAATCACAGCTTTTATTAACATAATCTTCAAAAAATGTATTTTTATTCTCTGTGTTTTTCTGTGAACTCTGTGTTTAAAAATAGTAGGGTACAGTAGTAGCTTGGATAAAATTGGAGTGAGAATGAATTATCTACCTTTTTTGTAATAAAAGTTTGTTATCAGATACTAATTGAAAGCACAGAATAGTTTTGTTGATTTTATCAAAAACTCAACATAAATCTATAGTAAATCTATAATAAATCTATTCTTTAAAATCAATCAAAATAACGCTATAACAAAGATTAAATATATGAGTGAGCCAAATGATCCACTAAATACAGAAAATACAAATTCTGAAAACTCTGCTACAAATCCAAGACAAACAACTACTCAAAATCAAAGAAGACAAGTAGTAAGTCCAAAAACTCCTTCTTTTGCACAAAAACTACTCGGTTTTATCAAAATTATTTTTGCTACTTCTTTTGGGGTTGGTCTTTTTTTCTTTGTAATGGGATTTTTGTTTCTAATTATAGGAGCTAGTATGGATAGAGAAGTAGAAATTGCAGAAAATAGTGTTTTGAAAATTTCTTTGGGACAAACGATTGCAGAATATAGCAAAGATGATCCTTTTGCAGATTTGGCAGCCGAACTACAAGGAAGTGCTACACCACTAAGTTTGGTAAATATAAAAGCAGCCCTCAAAAAAGCCAAAACGGATGATAATATCAAAGGAATTTATTTAGAAGTTACTGATGTTCCCGTTGGTTTTGCGATGTTGGAAGAGATTCATGCTGCCCTTTTAGACTTCAAAACTTCTAATAAATTTATTTATGCGTATAGCAAATATTATGGCGAAAAAGGCTATTATTTAGCTTCAACGGCTGACCAAATTTATCTGTATCCACAAGGTGCATTAGAAATGAATGGATTTTTCTCTCAAGTTCCATTCTTCAAAAAAATGCTTGAAAAACTAGATATTGAGCCAAGAATCTATAAGGTAGGAACATTTAAGTCTGCTGTTGAGCCATTTATTTTGGAAGAAATGAGTGAGGCAAACCGTGAACAAACAAGCGTTTATTTAAACTCTTTATATGATACTTATTTGAATCATGTAGCTGCTACAAATACAAAAAGTGGACGTAAAATAACGACAGAAGAGTTACGAGAAATTAGCGATAAAATGCTAATTAGAAAAGCTGGCGATGCTGTTACTTACAAACTTGTCAATGACACTCTTTATTACGACCAAGTAGAAAGCAAGCTAAAAGCTATTTTAGGATTAGAAGAAAGTAGTGATGAAAATGATGACGAAAATAAAACTACAAGTAGCAAAAAGAAAATTTCTTTTGTTTCTCTTCCAAAATACATCAAAACACTAGGTATAGATCGTACAGGCGATTCAGACAAGCGAATTGCTGTAATTGTTGGAGAAGGAAATATTGTTGATGGACAAGGGCAGGCAGGACAAATTGGAGGAGATGCTATGGCAGCAGCTATCCGAAAAGCACGTAAAGATAAGCGAGTAAAAGCGATTGTTTTGCGTATTAATTCGGGTGGTGGCAGCGCACTAGCTTCTGATATTATGTGGCGTGAAGTGATGCTAACCAAAAAAGAAAAACCTATTATTGCTTCTATGTCGGATGTAGCTGCTTCAGGGGGGTATTATATGGCAATGGCGTGTGATACGATTGTAGCTCACCCAAATACGATTACAGGATCGATAGGAATTTTTGGAATGCTTTTCGGAATAGATAAATTTGCAGAAAACAAAATCGGAATTACATTTGATGGTATCAAAACAGCAGAATTTGCAGATATGGGGATGCCTACTCGTCAGCCTTCGGCAGCAGAAGATTCTATCATTCAAGCCTCTGTCAATCGTGGTTATGTGGATTTTACTACCAAAGCTGCACAGGGAAGAAATATGCCAGTAGAAAAATTAAGAGAATATGCAGAAGGGCGTGTTTGGACAGGAATAGATGCAAAAGAACGTGGTTTGGTGGATGTTTTGGGAAGTCTTGATGATGCCATTGCGATTGCTGCGAATAGCGCAGGATTAGGCGACGATTATCAAGTGCGTTATTATCCTGAGCCTGAAACATTAATTAATCAAATTCTAAATCAAGGAAATCAGGCCAAACAAAGAGCCATGCAAGAAGAAATGGGAGAATTTTATAAATTCTATAAGTATTATAATGAATTAAAATTAATGCAAGGAATGCAAACTCGTTTGATTATAGATGCTCAAAATATTGAGTAAAAATTTCTTTTCAAAAATCGAATTATTAACAAAAAATCCAATTCAGATACATTTGAATTGGATTTTTTGTTATCCTTTATCTAACATTCAAAACCTTCAAATTATAAGGTAATTGTTCTAAAAATTCACTCCAGTAGGGGATTTCATCTTGATGCAAAACAGCATAGTAATTTGATTTTTGATTAGTATTCGAAATAATTTCTAATGAAAGTGAATAGTTAAGAGTATCGGCTACATTATTCGAACGAATATAGTTAAAAGAGTAATTCAGTTGTTCTATTTGTTCAAAATTAATAGTTTCTTCTATTGCTTTTTTCTTAATTGTGATAGCTTGTTTTTTTGCATTTAATGCTAGATAAGATGCTTTTTTAGGATTTATTTTTTTCTTAAATAAAGAATTTGATTTTTGGGAGTGCATAATAGCTGCAATAATACCTCCTACACCAAAAGCACTTATTACCCCTACAAGTGGCATAAAATAATATCCTACAATAACAGCTATAAAAAACAAACTAAAAGCCCCCACAAGAAAAGCCCCCACTAATAAAAAATTTTCTAAAGCCGTTTTTATAGTATCATCTCGTTCATAATTTCCTTTTTTGAATAAAAAAGGTAGATATTCTAACGGTTTGGCTTTCAAAAACATATTCTTAGCCTTCGGAATTTCGGTAAGTGTTTCAACTTGATTGCAATGCGTTTGTCCCAAATATTCCCAGCTTTCAATAAAAAAAGCAGACTTACAAGCAGGACAAATAACAATCGTATGTCCTTCTTCAATCTTTTCGCCTGTAATTGGGTCTATTCTTTCTTGTTTCAAAAAATCTGAATGTAGTTCAGCTTCTAAATAGTGTGTATTTGTCATATAAAAAGTATATACGACAAAAGTAAAGTAAAAGATACCAAAGGCATTTATAAAACTTTAACTTTCGACTTTAGAATTAAAATTTAATTCCTTATTTTGTTAGTACTTAAATACAATAGTCCGTTTAGGTTTTAGCATTTAAAACGCCAAAATTTCGTATCTGGTCTAGTTTGGGATTATTTA
>PFKD01000176.1 GCA_002784125.1 Flexibacter sp. CG_4_10_14_3_um_filter_32_15 | reverse complement strand
AGTGTGTTTAAACACACTGAAAGCAGTATAAAAAGTTTCGTGCGTTTACCCTATCTGAAAGTAAAGGTTCTCCACTAATGCCATATTTAAAAATCTCTTTTTTTTCATTATCATCAATTTTATACAAATGATGAAGTTCATTGTTTTCTAATGAATTACCATGTTTTTTGCTCATATCCATTCTGTTTTGTTACTTCCAGTTTCATAACTAACAGAGGTAGGCAATAAAGGAAATTCAACTTCTGTTTTTTCAAAGTAGGCTTTTTCACTCAAATAAAGTAAAGGTTCGAAAGTCTGATTAATCATCTGAATTTCTTTATTCACTATTTTTTCATAAAAAAACCGACCTTGACAAACTATAAAACAACGTACATACAAAAAATCATCTTTAGAAATAGAATCAGAATCATAAATAGTCAATGCCAACTCTTTTTTATCCAAATTATAGAGTTTTTGCGCCAAAATTTCTTCAAACTCAAAGAGATAAGATAAAGGTTGATTAGCCAATTCTTTAATAGCTTTTTGATAATCTATAGCAGCCAAACACACAATTTCCCAAAATAATAATTCATCATCTACATGTATAGAAACAGTTTTTTTAGTAGTTTGGAATGTATCTAATGTATTTTTTAAAAAATTTTTCACTTCTGAAAGTGAAGCCAAATCATTCAAAGAAACAATTGAAGAGATAATTTGATATTTGAGTTGTTCTAATTCTGTATTCATATTTTTTATTTTTACTTTACCAAAAAAGCATTCAATTTTTCTATCGAACTTGCCTTATAAATCATTTTCTGATTTTCATCCAAAACAACAAACAAAGGCAAACTTATCAAATGATAGGTAATGGCTGCATTTTGATTATTTGAGTTATCGATGAGTTGTACATGTGTTTGAGGTAAATCTTTGATAGTTTCTTTCCAAGAATCCATATCTGAGTCTAAAGAAATTCCTACAAATTGATATTCTTTGTTCATTTTAGCAGTATCTAAAAGACCAAATTGTTGTACTTGTGAAGCTGATTGTGGTTCAAAAGAAGCCCAAAAATAAAGAACTGTCGGTTTTTTTTCTAGTCCAGTAATAGAAACAGAATCGCCTTCTGCATTTTGAAGTGTCGAAATAGTAGGTGCTGATTGTCCTACCGATATTTTTTTTACTTGATTGACAAAACTTTTGATTTGATTTGTCCAAGTAGATGTTTTTCCTTGTACTAGCGTTTCCAATTCTGTCAGATAATCTTCTTCTAACATATAATTAACAGCCAAAAACGAACGAACAATGTAATCAATAGAATCTTCTGCAATAAATTTTTTATTGTAATTTTTCCATTCTTCGTACTGTTTTTCATATTCTGCCATGGCAGTTTGATAGGCTAGTGTATCTTCCGTTTGTGAGCTATTCATGGCTTTTGCAGTCAGTTCTTTGATACTTTTTTCATAACCAATTATTCCTTTTCTATACATTTCGAAATGAGAATGCGAACGAGAACCTGTAATTTTGGCTTCTGAAAGCCTGCCTGCATTAGCTTGAATTTCCATTTTTGAAGGTTCAAAAAATACCACCAAATTATCCGAAGGCGAAAACGTACTATCCGATTCTCTAATCAAAGTCAAATAAAAAGGAGTGGGTTCTGTAATGACTTCTTTGAGCTTAAATTTGCCATTTTGTTTGATAGCTACTTCATAAAGAGGAACAATATCTTTGGTACTAATATCAGAAACCACCAGTTTCATATCTTGAGAAAGATTGTTAATAGTGCCTTCTATTAAATATTCGTTTTGAGGCAACTCTTTTGTAGAATTACAACTTGAAAATATAAAAAGAATACATATAAAAAATAAAAACGAGGAAAGAATATTTTTTTTCATAAAAAATGATTGATAGTTTTTCAATGGGTAATTAAGTGTACTAAATTTTTAGCTAAAAATTTGTTTGATTTTGAATAGAAACCCAAACGACCAAAAGTGCCTTTTTGTTAGATTTTTCAAACAACAAAGATACATATATTAGTGCTACTGATTGCTTTTATAACGTTCTTCTAAAATCTGTAAATGATGAATTTCGTGTCCTGCAATCATATAAATAAGCGCACGAACAGACATTTCATTCTGACTGGCTTCTCCTATTTGTGCTGTCTTTGCAGCATCAAAACTTTTGAAAAGTACAATAGAAGACTGACGAACAATTTCATATCTTTCTAACAAATCTGAATAAAGAATTTTATCAAAATTAGCTTCTCTGACATATTCGTTTTCATTAAAACCTGCTAAAGGTTGCTTCTCACCACGATAAAAAGACAAAGCACGATACGACATAATTTGTTCGGTATCAATCATGTGTCCCAAAAGTTCTTTGATACTCCATTTTCCATTTTCATATCTAAATAAAGACTCTTGTTCTGAAAATTGAGCAAAGATATTTTTAGTTTTTTCTCCTAGTTGAGTAAGAACTTGTACAATATTTTCAGATTTATTTTCTTTCATATACTCGCCAATCAGTCGTATATAATTAGCATAAAAAGAAGCATATTCGCTTGAGCTTGGAAATGGAATCATGTTAAGTTTTGTATTTTGGATAAAATCTAAAAATTCTAAGAGGAAATAAAAGTGCATAAAAAAACTACGCTTACAAAGAAAGGTAGTTTTTTTAGGATGTAGAAATTAAATTCTATATTTGTTCTACTAATTTATTTTTTCTTGTAGATTTTCTTTGTGTCTTCACCTTCTTTCATTAAGACGAGTTTGTCATCTGTAAGCTCAACAATCGTATATTTTACAGGGTCTTTTTCTTTTCCTGCTTTTTTGTCCCATTCCATCATTGTAATTGTTTTGCCATCTTCTGACATTGTCCAATAACCTAGTACAGAAGAAGATAAAAGTCCTTCGCCTATTTTCTTTTGATAAGATAATTTCATTTTATCTGATTTATCTCTTCCAAAAGTAAGCGTTTCGGCAACAAAATCAGCCATTGCCCCCACATCTCCTTTGAGTTGAATATCTGAGCTTACACCTGTTGCATCTTCAGTACTTTCAGAGCCACTTTTGAGATTTGCATTTACATCGTATTTCCAAGCAGAAGCCATTAGTTTTTCGCCTGCTTCTGGAACTTTTGCTTCTTTACTCCCACATGAAGTGAAGCCTACTACTAAAAATAATAAAGCAACAAATAAAGATATTGAATTGAATTTAGTATTCGTTTTTAAATAATTTTGATAAATAAATTTGGTAAAATAATAAAGACAACTACTATTTTACTACTTATGATAAGTAGGTAAGATAATAATCTTGCGTATTGTAAATATAAGTTAAAATTATTTAATAATCAAAATTTGATAAGACTCATCCTTCTTAAATTTAAAACCGTACACAATTTTTTTTTGGAATTTTAGCTACGGAGTAGCGTAATCTTTGTAGTAAAATGAAAGTTATTCTCTTCTAAAAGCTACAGAGTAGCGCAACTTTTAGGGTGCAACAAGGTTTCGCAACTCTGTTGCTCTAAAATCATTATTTTATCATTCAATTGGCTTCGCCGACTTTCAGTTCTACAAAGGTTACGTTGCGCTGCAAATTTAATTAAAAAGTGTACGGTTTTAAACTTCTTAAATGCAAAAAACCTTTCCTACAAATCTGTAAGAAAGGTTTTTGATAGAGAATTGAAAAATCAATTTTTAGTTTTCCCAAAGATTGCTTTCATATTCTACTAATTGATGTTCGTATTGTTGAGCAGCAATAAGTGCTGCACGTTGGTCTTCATAGATATCAACAATCATATTGTCTTTTGCGTTGTCATATTTGACAACACGAGCATTGAATAAACGCAAATCAAATGCTTCTTCCAAATTTCTGTGATGACGGTTGTTGCGTTCATTGTACCAAATCGCTTGAGAGTTGTCACGGAAAAGGTTTTGAACCAATTCTTTGTACGAAAATGCAGCTAATTTTTTCTCTAAACCTGTTGAAGGATTCATTTCGGCAGGAATAATGATTGTGATTGCTTGAATGTCATGCTTCATGCGAGAGTGTTTGTTATCAAATAACAAATCTTCTTTGATTTCTAATAAGTGAAGTTGCTTAGGATAAAATTCATTAGCTGCTGTTTCAGCTTCAGCAGAGCCTCCACCGTCGCCACCCCAGTCGCCACCAGAACCCCAGTCATCTCCTCCACCACCAAAACCACCAAGGTCGTCTTGTGTGAAGCCCATCGCAATTTCTTCTTCTGTTAGGGTTACTTCTTCAGAAGGAATTTTAAGATTTTCTAAAAATTCTTCTTGAGACATACGAGTACGTAAAGAGTCATTTTTGTAAGGACGGATAATTCCTAGTTTTACAGCATCAATAATTACTTTTGTAATTTCATTATCTACAGCAAAGAAAGGAAGGTTTTGCTTTTCTTTTAAAGACATTCTAAACCAAAGTGTCTTTTTGTACATAATATGCGATTCGTGCAAAGGACGGATAGAGTTGTGGTTGTAGCCATCTTGTGCATATTCCATTCCGAACTCTTGAGCATTTGCCGAAAAAGTAACACCACAAATAAGTGCTGCCATTCCGATAATTCCTCTAGTAAGAAAGTTTAATAGATTTGTGTTTTGTTTCTTCATAATTATTAAAACTGATAAAAGTGATTCTAAATTTATAGAGATGATAAAATAATTCTTGTTTTGAAAGGTTAAAGTTAGCTATTTGAATTAAATATTTTCTAATTTTACTTAGCCTTTGTTAATAAAGATGCTACTTTTAATGTCTTTCTTTGCTTATCTAACGCTGAATGTATTTCAAAATTGCATAAAATTTAAAGTTTTTTTCGATAAATCGGTTGTTTTTTTAGACGAATAGACAAAAAACTTCGACAAACAGGTTTATTTTTTAGATAATCTTTTTTTATTCTTTCTTTTTATTACAACGGAGGGTAAACATCTACTGTACCCTACTATTTTTTGTAGTGTAGGATTGGTGAAGGATTTGGCTTCGCCGAGCTTTGGTTGTAGGATTAATAGGATTTAAA
>PFKD01000445.1 GCA_002784125.1 Flexibacter sp. CG_4_10_14_3_um_filter_32_15 | reverse complement strand
ATAAGCACAAAATAAGATACCTTACTGATTTAGTGACACAAGCAGTAGCTTGATGGAGATAAAATAGTAAAGTCAAACTTAGAAAAGGGGAAAATAAGAGAACAAGGAACACACGAAGAACTGGTAGCTAAAAAGGGAATGTATTTTAATTTAGTCAAAAATCAATTAGAATTGGCAGGATAACAAACAAACTGTCAAGACACCTTTTGAGGTGTCAGACAGTTAGATAAATATTTTTTTATTCTACTTTCTTCGGACGATATTTAGACTGTTCAAAAATTTCTCTATGATTTTTCATTTTCATTAGTTCTGGCAAAGTAACCGTAGGATTTTGTTCCATGTATGCTCTCACAATTTGCCAACCCAACCATTGAGCAATGCGTCCAGGGCATTCTTGACCAATTTCGAAAGTATGTGGACGAGCTTCTAAATATTTTCGTTTTTCTATTTGTGAAGTTGCATAAAATAATTCATTTTTTACAAAATGCCCCCAAACATCAGTTTGATACGTTTCACAGTCTTTAATTTCTTGATTTGAATAACCAATTACTAACGAATCGGCAGCTTTTGGAACTACTTTTTCGATAAAATAATAGGTTTTGCCCCACCAAATCATCTCATTGACTAAGCTATTGTCCGACGGATTACTCAAATTATACCTTCCAGAAAGTTCTCTAGCAACGTGCGTTTGAATGGCTTCAGGATGATAACGCTCCCAAATATAATTCGGAACAGCTTCAATCGGAGGACGATAATAAGATTGTTCGCCCAAAAAATAATCCAAACCAATCAAAAACATACTATCACTTGGCACTACATCCATTTCATAACCTGCTACAATCGTATAAATTTTAGGTACATAAAAATCTGGGTAATAATATTTTGTATAACTAAAAACATCATTTAACTGCTCTCTCAAAAGTTCAAAATCATAAAGTTCATCTACTTGTCTTTGAACGGTATCAATATAAGGGTCGTTTGCTCGTTTTACCAATTCATCTAAAATCCGTATATCATTGACACGAAAACCTTTTAATAATAAATCTGGATTTTCTTTTAGATAAGCCAAAATTTCTTCCTTGGTTTGTCCGTCAAATATTTTTTTATCCACTCTTTCCATTTCTACATTGACTTTCAAATCTGAAATATCAGGTAATGTTTCTTTTTGAGTAGAACAAGACGAGAAAAAGAAGGTATTTATTAGACTAAAAAAGAAGAGAACAAAAACGGTATGTTTTATTTTTTGCATAATTTGATTTTTCGCTTATAATTGATTTTATTTTTTTAGTTTTGAAAACAAGATGGGTATTCTATATCTTTATTCTTATTGAACGAAGGTTTGTTTAAAGAATTATTCAATGTTCTGAAAAGCAAATCAAAATTACTAATTTTTGTGGAAATCATTTTATTAAACACAGAGTTCAAAGAGGAATACAGAGAATTGCAAATTTAGTGTTACTAATTTCAACTAAATACTTGAGCAGAATTAAATATGTGTAATCGTGATTTTGTTCAAGTCTGTACCGTAGCTCTGACTTGGACAAAATAAGCCTTTATGACTACTCAAACACTTATTTTAACTTGGTCAGACCTACAGTACAGACCAAATTAAATAGAAGATACATATAAATAATTCTGTGTTGGTACTTATATTTTTGAATCACAGAGTTGAAAGAGGTAATAGAGAATTTCAATTTTATCTTTTGTAATTGTATTTACTTCTAAAATCTAACTTCATACTTCTAAATTTATTATAATGTCAAGTCAAAAATTTGAAACTAATAACGCACCAAAACCAGTCGGTTTGTATCCTCATGCACGAAAAGTAGGCGATTTATTATTTCTTTCTGGCGTAGGTGCAAGAGATGCCAAAACCAATGAAATACACGGAAATGTCTATGATGAAAATGGGAAATTAGTGTCTTACGATATTGAAGCACAATGTCATACTGTTTTTCAGAATGTAAAAGCTATTTTGGAAGCAAGTGGAAGTAGCTGGGACAAACTCGTCGATGTAACCGTTTTTCTTACTAATATGGAAGATGATTTTAAAACCTATAATAAAGTCTATGCAGAATATTTTAAAGACAATCAGCCTTGTCGAACGACTTTAGGGATTAGTGCTTTGCCTACTCCGATTGCTATTGAATTAAAATGTATAGCTACAATTTAAGAAAATTGTGTAATTTTGCATCTTGTTTTACAAAACAGACTTTACAAAATAGAACTTTAATAGAACAAAAAATATAGATTACCAATGACTGAATTCGAAGTTTTAGCTGACACACCCAATTATTCAATAAAATTAAATCCAGAAGTGCCTTGTTTGATGATAAAATGGCGTGGCGATATGGAAAGTGAAAGCTACCGAAAAGCACTCAATGATACGATAGGTTGGATGAAAGAACGCCAAGTTTCCAAAATCATAAACGATGACCGTAAAATCAAAAAAGGACTTGGAAAAAAAGACCAAGAGTGGGCAATGGGCGACTGGTTAGAGCGTGCTTTAGAAGCTGGTTATCAATCGATGGCAATCATTCAAGAACGTGATTTTTTCAAACGTTTTCCTGCTGCTCAACTTTCTGCCATGACACGTCTGCACTTTCAAAATCTTGTCAAGATTGAATACTTTAGCACCGTAAAAGCTGCTGAAGAATGGATTAAAGTTGCATAATTCATCAATTACGGATTAAAAATTACGAATTACGAGACAATATGAGTGACATTTTTCAAATTCTGTAAATTGATCAATTTTTGACAAAATAATAGGTTGCTTTTTTCCATAAAGTAGGGTTCGCAAACCCTACTTTATGGAAAAAAGACATTTATACAGAATAAAATTTGGCAAAGATTTGCCTTTTTTTAAATGTCACTCATGTTGACGAGAAATACAATTTTATAAAGAATAACCTAAATTTACTGTTTTATCAATTCGTAATTCGTAATTAACTTACTTCTTCGTGTAATTGCTTTTCATAGAGTTGTGTATAAAGTCCTCCAAGTTTTAAAAGTTCTTCGTGTGTTCCTTGTTCGGTTATTTTTCCTTCATCTAAGAAAATAATATAATCGGCAAGTTTGGCAGAAGAAACACGATGCGAAATAATAATTGATGTTCTGTCTTTCATGATTCGCTGCATATTTTCAAGAATTGCATTTTCTGTTTTTGTATCAACTGCCGAAAGACTATCATCTAAAATCAATATTTTTGGATTACGAATAATTGCTCTAGCAATACTGACACGCTGTTTTTGTCCTCCCGAAAGCGTAATTCCTCTTTCTCCCAACATCGTTTCAAATCCTTCTGGAAAACGTTCGATATTTTCTAAAAGGTCGGCATCTTGTGCTGCTTCTTTGATTTGATTTTCTTCAAAATCACTTTCATTAAATCCAAAAGCAATATTATTACGAATAGAATCAGAAAACAAGAATACCTCCTGTGGAACATAGCCTACATTCGAACGCAAATAGGTAATTTCATAATCTTGGATGGCTGTTTGGTCTATCAAAATTTTGCCTTCTGTTACGTCGTACATTCTACAAATAAGGTTTGCAATCGTACTTTTTCCTGAGCCTGTTGTACCCAAAACGGCAAGCGTTTGTCCTTCACGAATCTCAAAACTGACATTATCTAAGGCTTTTATTCCTGAATCTGGATAAACGAAAGTTACGTTATCAAATTTGACTTCGCCTTTTATTGGGGTAGTTTTATTTTCGATCGATACAATTTCACTTTTTGTATTCAAAAATTCATTAATTCGCTCCTGTGATGCTGCTGCACGTTGTGTCAGACTTGTAACCCAACCCAAAGAAGCAACTGGCCAAGTGAGGAGGTTTACATAAATCACAAATTCGGCAATATTTCCTGTCGTAATTGTTCCTCTCATCACTTCAATTCCTCCAATATAAACTGTCAAAATTGTACTCAGTCCGATAAGTCCGACAATCAAAGGCATAAAAAGCGAATTTACACGCACCAAATCAATAGATTTATTAAAATAATCTTTTGTTTCTCCTTCAAATTCTCTTGAAAAATCGCCTTCTCTAGTATAGGCTTTCATGACACGAATCCCTGAAAAGGCTTCCTGTACAAAAGTGGTCATTTTAGAAAGACTTTCTTGAATCAAAATAGAACGCTTATTGATTAAATTATTGACATAATAAATACTAATAGAAAGAATAGGCAAGGGCAAAAGCGCAAAAAGCGTAAGGCGTACATTGATTGTGAGCATATAAGAAATGACCAAAACAGCCGTTCCAATCATATTAATGGTGTACATAATGGCTGGCCCTAGATACATTCTGACCTGTGAAACATCTTCAGAAATACGGTTCATGAGGTCGCCTGTATTGTTTTTTCTATAAAAAGATAAAGGCAGTTTTTGATAATGAACATAAATATCATTCTTCAAATCATATTCAATCAGCCTTGACATGACAATAATCGTTTGGCGTTGCAAAAACAAAAACACACCACGAATAAGAGCCATTAGTAAAATAATCCCTCCATAAAGCAAGACTACATTTCGAAAAGTAACCATTACTTGTTCTTGTGAAGCTGTTCCTTCAAAAAGGTCGTTCATTCTGATTGTATTGGTTATCAAATCAAAAGCATGACGGACAACTTGAGCAGGAATAATAGCAAAAACACACGACAAAAGCACGAAAAAAATACCACCCAAAAGATGCCATTTGTAACGATAAAAATATTTATTTAAAGCAAAAAGTTCTTTCATTTTATTATTTTAGTAGCTGACAGTTTTTGACTCTCATTTTGAAAATATACTTCTGACACTTGGAAAGTGTCAGCTACATAATACTACATTATTGATTGTAGCTACAATGATTTGGTCTTAACGATAAAGATACACTAAAAGTTAGATTTGACTCTGACTTTTTTGTTTCTTAAAATAACATGAGTGACATTTATAAAATCTAAAATAGTCCTTTCCTAGCAACAAAGTTGCGTAACCTTTATAGAATGATAATAAAAAATAAATTTCAAAAGCTACAGAGTAGCGTAACTTTATT
>PFKD01000436.1 GCA_002784125.1 Flexibacter sp. CG_4_10_14_3_um_filter_32_15 | reverse complement strand
TGGAAAAAAGACATTTATACAGAATAAAATTTGGCAAAGATTTGCCTTTTTTTAAATGTCACTCATGTTGTCTAATGTGAATAAAAAAAGCCATTTCTATCAAAAAAATGTAATTGGCTTTACTGAGCTTATGGTCGGCTTTGTTGCTTTGCAGGTCGTAATTGTTCCTAGCTATCCAAACATAGACGTATAAATAATGGTATATTTGCTGATATTTTTATTTAACTGAATTAATTGTAAAAAAATAGACTACTATGAAATTTTTTAATAAAACGGTGTTAGTTTTTAGTCTTTCTTTTCTTATGGGAATGTTATTTTATTCGTGTTCTGATCCAAATGCTGTAACAGAAGAAGAGTTTAGTATGAGAGCCTGGAAGATGGATAGAAATGGCTGTGAAAATGTCCGTACAGGAATGCTTGATGATTTGGAAAAAATAAAACCCAAATTAGAGGGTTTGGACGAAATAGATTTGAGAAAAATATTAGGCAAGCCTGATTTTGCAGAACTCTATAGTCGCAATCAAAAATTTTATACGTACTATGTTGATGCTTCTGAAAAGTGTGAAAACGAAAACTCTCAAAATGTAAAAAATGGAGAACGACGACTTGTTCAGATTCGTTTTGATGCCATTAATGCCGTTAATGAAATTGTTGTGATTAGAGAAGAACGAAATAAAAAGTAAAGGAAAATAATCACTTTTCCATGTCTAACATGGCTAAGATAATTTGCTCCAACTTTTCGATATCTACATCTACATTTACGGTATGCGTTTCTGAAGAATCGCCTTTTGAGAGTAAATAATAATAATCAATTTCTAAATCAGAAGCCAAAGAAAAATAACAATTATTATGTTTGTCTTCTTGGTTTCTGATTTCCAAAATTTTCGTATTTGGATTCATAAAGAGCATGTTGGTAAGCCCTGCACCGTGTAAACCAATCAAAGAAGAGGTCTGCTGCATGAGTTCAATTTGCTTTTGGAAGCTATAATCTTCAAAATAATGAATTTCATAATTATACTTTTTGAGTAATTCTTGTACTTGATTTTCATTATTTATTTTTCTGTACCTAGATTTCTGACGGCTTATGTATATTTTTTTATTTGGATTATGTTTTTTGCCGTTATTTATATTCTCACCAACGACATTAGTAAACAACCTTCTAATTTCCTTCATCAGTTCTTTATCATAATTTCCACTATCGGCAATATGAGAAGGTAAGATTAATTTTTTGATTTTATAAACTTGATTCTCCTCATAAAAATACAACTCTTGATTTAATTTTTTTCCTGTAATTTGAGTAAAATCGTATTTTTCTAATTTTTTGGGAAGTAATAATTCTTTATTTTCTTGATGATTTATAGCTTTTTGAGCAACCAAAATACGAGGTACAGTATCTGTAAGCCAATGAAAATAACCATCTGACCAGTCATCTATTGCAAAAACAGCGTTTTCTATTTCTTTTGTTTTGGATAACAAATTTGATAAAATAACTTTCCCAAAATTGAGAGTATCTCTTTTTTTGCTTATTGGATAGGTATGAGTATAAGAATTAAAACTCTTAAAATCCGATAAATCTAACAAATATCCGTTCAATAAATAGATAGTTGAAAGTTCTAAAACAAATACACTTGGAATTTTTTTTTCTAATTCGTGAGCAAACAAATTGCTGTCTTTTGGAGTAACATTTTTAGCAGGTTTTCTTTTTGCTGTTTTGGCTTCTATAATTTCTTGTTTTTTCATAAATTTAGATATTCAAAATTATTTTTTTTAGCTTACTTAACGCAAATCAACGAGTCAAATTAACTATTTGATAACTCAAACAATTAATAAAACGTAACACTCAATTCTACAAAAATAGTCTTTCTAATGTCAATCAAAAACTGGTTTTTACTTTCTTTTTTTGCGCTTCTCAAATTACAAACTCCTTTTTTACTCAATAAGGCATACAGTTTTCATAGAGATGAACTACTTTATCTTGCTTTAGGACGGCATTTGGATTTTGGATTTTTGGAAGTTCCTCCTATGATTGCGCTTTTGGCAAACCTTGTTCAGAATACAGTTGGCGAGTCGCTTTGGGCTATCCATTTACTTTCAGGTTTGGCTGGAACGGCTTTGGTAATTCTGACAGGAATGATAGCTAGTCAGATGGGAGGCAAAACATTTGCAATTCTTTTTGCTGGTTTTATTGTTATTTTTTCACCTGCCTTTTTGCGTGTACATACGCTTTTTCAGCCTGTGGGTTGGGATGTTTTGGGTTGGACGTGGCTCGTTTATCTTTGGATTCGTCATATCAAAACTCAACAAGGACGTTATTTGGTCGGAATGGGAGCAGTTGCAGGTATTTTCTTTCTGAATAAATATAGTATTGTTTTTTGTGTAATTGCTATTTTAATAGCTACTTTGGTTTCGAAGGAAAGGCAATGGCTTCTGAATAAAAAGTTATGGCTTGGTGTAGGAATTGGCTTTTTGATTATTCTTCCCAATCTAATTTGGCAAGCCTTTCATAATTTCCCTGTCTTTCATCACACGGAAGAACTGAGTGTTACTCAACTCAAAAACATCAATCCTTTAGATTTTATTATTGACCAATTTATGATGCACTTGCCTATTACTTGGGTTTGGATTTTAGGCTTTACAGGTTTTTTAAAGAGCAAAACACTTCAATCTTTCAGAATGATAGCCGTATTTTTTGTAGTTGTTATTCTGATGCTTTTCTTTTTGCATGGCAAAAGTTATTATACACTTGGTGCTTTTCCTGTGATGCTTGCTGCTGGTGCGATTGCCATCGAACGCCTTACACAATATCGTACATTTTTGCGTGTACCTGCTGTTGTGATTCCGATAATGCTTATTTTGCCTTTACTTCCCTTTAGTATTCCTGTTTTGAGTCCTGAAAAGCTTACTGACTATGCTGCTACTTTTACCGAACAAACGGGGGTAGATGCTTTCCATCGTTGGGAAGACGGCAAAATACATGAGTTACCTCAAGATTTTGCTGATATGTTGGGTTGGAAAGAAATTGCTACTTTAGCAGCAAAAGCATATTATGAAATTCCTGTTGAAGAGCGAAAAAATACAATTATTTTAGCCGAACATTACGGACAAGCAGGAGCAATTGATTTTTATAAAAAAGAATTTAATTTGCCACAAGTCTATAGCTTTTCAAGTAGCTATTTACTTTGGCTTCCTCAAAAATTTACTGCCAAAAAAGTAATTTTTATCAATAATAATCTTCACGAAGACATTCAAAAAACAGTCGGAAAACAGACATTAATAGGAGAAATTACAGATAAATACAGTCGCCAAAACGGAAATAAAGTTTGGTTATTAGAAGACCTTAGTAAAGAATATTATGCGCTTTATGAAAATGCAATCAACGAAGAAAGAGCCTTTTTTGAATAAATAATTTGAAAGAAAATAATCAAAACCTAAAAATTGATGCAACCTATTTGATTTTGTGTTGTCTTTATAAATGAAAAATTATTACATAATCAAAAACCCTCTAAAATCATTACGATTTTAGAGGGTTTACTATAAAAAAAACAACTACTGCTTAAATATGAATTACTTCTCCATACGCTGCTGCTGCTGCTTCCATAACAGCTTCTGACATGGTTGGGTGTGGATGAACAGATTTTATGATTTCCATTCCTGTTGTTTCTAATTTTCTTGCCACAACAGCTTCTGCAATCATTTCAGTTACGTTTGCGCCTATCATGTGTGCGCCCAACCACTCGCCATATTTTGCATCAAAGATTACTTTTACAAAACCTTCTTTTGCACCTGCTGCACTTGCTTTTCCTGATGCTGAGAATGGGAATTTGCCTACTTTGATTTCATAACCTGCTTCTTTTGCTTGTGCTTCTGTCATTCCTACTGAAGAAATTTCTGGCTGACAGTACGTACACCCTGGTATATTTCCGTAGTTTAATGGTTCTGGGTGGTGTCCTGCAATTTTTTCTACACAAATAATTCCTTCTGCACTTGCTACGTGTGCCAATGCTGGTCCGTGTACAATATCGCCAATCGCATAAACGCCATCTACTGAAGTTTTGTAGAAGTCATCAACAACTACTTTTCCTTTTTCAGTTTTTACGCCCATGCTTTCAAGTCCAATTCTTTCTAAATTTGTAGCAACACCAACAGCCGAAAGAACAACATCACATTCGATGATTTCTTCGCCTTTTTTAGTTTTGACAGTTACTTTACAACCTGTTCCAGAAGTATCTACTTTTGTTACTTCCGAAGAAGTCATTACTTTTATTCCTTTTTTCTTGTATTGTCTTTCTAGTTCTTTAGAAATGTCTGCATCTTCAACAGGAACAATTCTGTCCATAAATTCTACAATCGTTACTTCTGTTCCGATAGAGTTATAAAGATAAGCAAACTCTACTCCAATAGCTCCAGAGCCTACTACAACCATACTTTTAGGTTGTTTTTCTAAAGACATGGCTTTACGGTATTCGATGATTTTTTTGCCATCAATAGGAAGGTTTGGCAGTTCTCTAGCACGTCCACCTGTTGCAAGAATTATACTTTTTGCTTCGTAAATTTCTTTTTTACCGTCTTCTTTAGTTACTTCTACTTTGCCTTTTCCAGCTAGTTTTCCGAAGCCCATTATTTTTTCGATTTTATTCTTTTTGAATAAAAATTCAATTCCTTTGCTCATTCCACCAGCTACATTTCGACTACGACCAATCATATCGCCAAAATTTACTTTAGATTCGCCTACTTCGATGCCGTATTCTTTTGCATGTTGAACGTACTCAAATACTTGAGCAGACTTTAAAAGAGCTTTTGTAGGAATACAGCCCCAGTTTAGACAGATTCCACCAAGCGATTCTTTTTCGATAACACCCACTTTTAGTCCGAGTTGGGATGCACGGATTGCAGCCACATAACCTCCCGGTCCTGAACCGATTACTAATAAATCATAAGTTGCCATAAATGTACTGATTGGATTAAGGTTTTTTAATTCTAATATCAATATGAGTGCCATCCACAGAAATTGAAATAGGTTTTTCTAGCAACAGCGTTGCGTTACCGTTAGCTTCGCTGACCTTCGGTTGTAGAAAGTTTA
>PFKD01000108.1 GCA_002784125.1 Flexibacter sp. CG_4_10_14_3_um_filter_32_15 | reverse complement strand
TGCAAACCCTACTTTATGGAAAAAAGCAACCTATTATTTTGTCAAAAATTGGTCAATTTACAGAATTTGAAAGATGTCACTCATATTGATCCAACAAACCTAATTCTTTGGCAATGTCGTGGGTAAGTTTGGAGAGGGGGCGAACCGTTTGAGAGAGATTATTTTATTGCATTTAGTTTAGCCTCAAATTGTTCTTCTCTACTTGCTTTATTATAAAAAGGCAGTCCTATCAATCTATATTCTTGATTTTGGTATAATTCTATGACGGCTTCTTTTTCTATTTCTTGTAAAAAGTCTTCTTTCCAACTATCTTGATACAATAAATGGTCGCCTTTGGGTTCTATAAATAATTGATAAATTACTTCTTTATCAGAATTTTTATCTGTTAAATACAATACAAAATCTGGTTCTGTTGCTTTTCCGTCACTAAACCTATATAGCTTAAAAAAACGCTCGTTTCTAAGTAGATAAATGTCTTTGAACTTTTCTTTTAAACTCTCCATGTTATCATGAAAATATTTTACTAAAAATTTTTCTTCAGACGAACCATAATTTTCATTATAAACATACCAATCCGCTTTATTCAAATCTACAAAGTATTTTGGATTTATATCATTACGCATAGTTGCTTTTCCTGTTTCTGCTGTTTCACTTGTGTTGATTGAAAAGGATAATTTTTTGTTTTTGAAGTATTTTTTTAATGGTTCTCTATAAAATGACTTTGTACCTTTATAATCTCCAAACTTAGTCGAAATTTCATTGGCTATTTGAGTAGCTACCTGTATTACAATTTCTAATTTTTGGTGTGCAGATAAATTAGAAGTATCTTTTTGTAAACCTGTTACTTCAACGATTATCCCTCCAAAATACGTAGTTTCTGTAAGAAAGTCATTCATTGATTTTACACTTGGAAAATAACGTTTGATATTGTCAAAACGATAAAATGATATTTTATTTAATCCCTTTTGAATTATCGTTTTATCCCATTCACTAAATTTATGCTTTTTGGCAAAGTTAGGCTGTACGTTATTTTTTTTAACTGACGTATTATCCAAAATAGTGGTAGAGGCTGAACGGTTGGTGCGTAAAGCATAGATATGATTTTTGGTAATGTTTGGTTCTTGGTATTCTACAAGAACTTTAGGGTCGTTGTATGCCTTTCTATTTAAAAATATGAATCCATTTTTATAAAGCGAAGTGGTTTTAAAGTCTTTTTTTAAAATCAAATCTACCTCTATTTTTTCTTCTGGAAAAAGGCCTAATTGACGTAAAGCGTTATTTAATTCTGTAATATATCTTGGATTGTGAGAACAATGATAATGCAACGTTTCACAATTACGTAAAATATTATCTAAGTCAGTATCATATTTTCGCTTGTCTATTTCTTGATTTTCTTCTACTTTAAAAGGATAATATCTTGCTCCTCTACCAATTAGTTGAGCTTCTGCAACGGTAGTTTTTCCCGGTGTATTTCCCTTCGAATCACGAGTATCATACAACCTAACAATATCATACAAATTGAGAACGTCCCAACCTTCATTGAGTTTATCTACTGCAAAAACGGCTCTGTATTCGTTGTTGTGGTCTTCTAAACTATTGATAATCAACTGTTTTTCCTCTGTATCATTTTTAGAATTTACCGATATGATTTTATCTTCTGAAAAATCCTCTTTTAGTTCGTCTATCAAGTTTTGTAAAGAAATACCTAATTCTTTAAAATAAGCAACTGCTTTATTTAGAATTTCATTATCTAATTTTATCAAATTTTCTAACTTCGAAACACTTAAATTTTTTATTTCATTACTAAATGCCTTTTCCATTTCTGCACTTTCAATAGTCGTTTTTGATTTAAACATAACGACTGGTTTTGCTAAAATACCATGAGTGGCAAATATTTTCTTTTTAAACTGACTTATCAATATCGCTACAATCGCTCTTTGTATGGGTTTATAATCTACTTGATTGGTCTGTACTTCTTTTGAATAGCCATCTTCTCTAAATTTAGACAACGAATAATCATACAATAATTTATTGGCATATTTGGCTGCAATATTTGGGTGGCTAAGTTCTAAAGTAGCCGTAAATTCTATCATTACATTATCAGGATTGCTTTCTAAAATACGTTTTACGGTATATTCCCAACTTGTAAAGCTCTCACTTTCTTCTTTTGTTAATTTCTTTTTCGTTAAGGCATTGATATGATGGGCTTCATCACTTATCAAAACTACTTTTTTATCTAAAAAATTATCAAAAGTAATGCTGTTTTCTCGTGGTGCATTCAGTTTGGTATGCAAACCTTGAGTAGTAGAAAATAAAATACTTATATCCTCTTCATACGTACTTTCAAAATTTTCTACTTGCGTAATAGCTACATTGACACCATCAATATTGATTTGTTCTTTAAATAAATACTTCGAACTCTCTGGATTTAAAAAATTTTCTTTTGTCTTGCGAATAATCGTATCTGTATTTACAAAAAATATAAAATTGCGATACCCCATTTTGTATAATTCCACTATTGTACCTGCCATAATCAAGGTTTTGCCACTACCCGTTGCCATGTGAAACAAAATTTGAGTAGGTCGGGTACGCAAATTCTTGTTATTCATATAATAATCAAAATACGAAAACGCCTCTATTTGGTAAGGACGAGGAGAAAAACGTAAATTGTTTTTGATAACGGCAGATAACTCTATTTCTATATCTCCATCTTCTACTTTATTAGAAACACGTCTATCTAAACGCTGTATAGTATCTTGAATAAATAAACTCATAGTAATTCTTATTTTTTGTTTTTGGCACACCAAACCCTAAGGGTCTTCAAGACCCTTAGGGTTTAGATAGTACTATCGTTTTTTATAGAAAGAATAATTTAAGGCTTTATCTTCTTTGCTAATAGCAAAAGTAGTATCTTCTAGTTCACTAAAATTTACATAGAGTTGATTTTTATCTAAAATTTCAATCAAATACTGCTGCATAGTTTCCAAAGATGCCGTTTTGAAAGCCTCCAAACGCTCATTAAAAATATCCTTATCAAATTGATACGATAAAAAAGCCTTTTCTTGCATGTCGTTCCATAGTGCTAAAATCTGTTCTTTTGTAGTCGCTTCTTGTAGTTGAGTTACAAAATACTGATTGTATTCCATTAATTCAGCATACACAAAACTTCCTCCTCCTTGCCAATTTACTTCTTTACTAATGCCTCCTTGTTCGCCTTCAATTACTTTTTTTAGTCTATTAAATGGTAAGGTTTGAATATAGTCCATTTGTTCGATACCTATATATTTTCTGTTCATTTTGTGAGCAACGCAACAAGTTGTCCCAGAACCAACAAAAAAATCAAGGACAGTATCACCAACTTGAGTACACATATTTATTATTCTATATAGTAATTCTTCAGGTTTCTTTCCATTCGTAAAACTAACTCCTCCTTCATTTTGAGTATTTTGAAAATCTATATCATCCCAAAAATCACATAGCAAAACCCCAAAATCATTTGATATTTTTCCATCAAAAATTACTTCATGAATACTTTTAGATAGTGGTGTGAGTTGTCTTCCTTTGTAAAACATAACTTCATCATCTTGGCTTTTATTGATGAATAATACTTTGTCTCCTAAACTTTTTGATTTTAATTTTAATTCCTCATTTTTATGTGATTGAGTTTGACATATAAGATGGGCATTTTCAAGGTAAAATTGACTATGTTTCTTGTTATTAATGTCAAAGTCTTTAATTGAGGAATTACTAGACAAAATTTTTTCGTTTTTTAATACTTCAATTAATGAAGTAACAGTTTCCTTTTTTCTATCTAAATAGTAATTAAAATGACTATCCCATGTTTCTTTCCTTTTATATTGAGGATTAAATTGTGTTTGGTTTGACTTACGATATACAACAATAAAATCTTTTTGCTTAATGATAGTTTTTTCCTTGTGAGCTGTTTTTGTACCACTTGGAGTTGATGACTTTACAGCAACTGTATTAACATAATTTTCTCTACCAAAAATTTCATCACATATTACTTTTAAATAAGCCTCTTCTATCTGGTCTAAATGAACAAATATACACCCATCCTCTTTCAAAAGTTGTCTAGCAATAGTCAATCTATTTTTCATAAAAGTGAGCCAAGCCGAGTGATTGAACTTATCATTATAGCCAAAACTATCGTTTCCTGTATTATAAGGAGGGTCAATGTAAATGAGTTTTATTTTTCCTCTGTGTGTTTTGAGTAGCGAAGAAAGGACTAATAGGTTATTTCCTTTTAGTATAAGATTCGCATTTTTAAAAGAATAATCGGCATCAAATTCTGTTTTGGTTACTACTTTTGGTGTTTTCTTTTCGGTTTCAAGCTCTAGCCCTCCTGTTTTTTCCCTACTAATTTGCGTGCTTAGCGAATATTCTTTAAAATTAGTAAATACTTTTGGGTCTAATAATCTATCTACATTATCAGGAGCAAGGGTTTCGTTCCAAAAGATTTCGTTTCTTTTTTGGTCTTCTTTTGTTTGTCCTCCTTCCAAAATGCAATCTTTGTGAGGCCACACTAAAACGACATCGTTTTTGGTGGTAATAAAATTATCTGTTGTATCGTCGTTTATAGCTAATCCAATTTTGTTTTTAAAGGCAGTATAACTATCAGGTAAAAAAGATTTATTACTTACAAAACGCTGAAACTTAATCTTATCAAATATGATTACATTTTCTACTTCTGTAAAAAAGTGTTTTTTGAAGGTTTCATTTTGTATTAATAAACGAATAAGAAACGGCTCTACTTTTAAAGAGGCTTCAATAATTTTATTTTTATTGAGTTGATTATCTACTACTAAATTATCTTCGTTTTTTAGTAATTCTATAAGGTCGTTTTGTAAATTTTGCATGGATAATTTTGCTACACGTTTAAAGTTTATGATTTAAACTGTTTTTTAGTGTAAAAATAGTAAATATTCTAGTGTTTTCTAAAAAAAATAGCAGTTTTAGGAATAGAAAACCAACATGAGTGACATTTAAAAAAAGGCAAATCTTTGCCAAATTTTATTCTGTATAAATGTCTTTTTTC
>PFKD01000105.1 GCA_002784125.1 Flexibacter sp. CG_4_10_14_3_um_filter_32_15 | reverse complement strand
ACTCAACAACAAATTGATGAATTTATGAAACAAATAAAAGGAGAAAGTCCGTAGTTGTCAGTTTTTAATAAAAAGAGAAATTTATATAATTTCATAAATAACCCAAGAGTTTGTAAATTGAGAATTGAAAGCTATCAAAAATTTGTTTGGCTTATCTTATTCAACTTATTTACTCACTAATTTTTTATAATTATGAATATCAGAAATTTGAAACTTTGTGCTTTTATGATTGTCTTTGCAAGTCTTTTTTCGTGTAGTTCTGGTCAGACAAAAGAAGTGGAATCTACTCAACTAACAGAAGAAGTCATTGAAGAAATGACAGAAGTAACAGAAACCAAAGAGGAAATTGCAGAAGAAAAAACACAAGAAACCAATGAACTTATCATTTATGAAAAATCTTTTTTAGGTCTTTCTTCCGATATGAAAATATCAGACTATCAAGGAACGCTAGAAAAAGGGTTGTTACAAACAGGAGAAGGCGATTTTGACATTTTTAATGTAAAGGATAAAGAAGGAAATATTGTTGCTTATTTTGTTCCTTTTGGTGAAAAAGAGGATAAAGTAGGAACGATTACCGTTACTTCAGAGCTTGCCAAAACAGAAGATGGAATCAAAATAGGAGATACTTTTGGAACATTACTAGAAAAATATCCAAACTTAGAAGTTTTTGGTTCGGAAATAGAAGGCTATACGCAAGCTATTGTAAATGAAGAATTAGGTTATAGACTTGATGAGCAACATTACAACTATGAACTTACAACAAGTGAAGTCAATCAAGGTGCTAAAATAATTGAAATTACGATTAGGTAATATCAAATAATGGCTCAAGTATTCATTAGGCTTGAGCCAATTATTTCCCTAGCACCTCTTCAACTCTTTTTTGTAAATCTGTCGTTCCTGTTGCAATAAACTTGAAGGGAATTCTATCAATAGACTTACAAAATGCTTTTAAATAATTTTCCATTACATCAGCTCCTGCAATATTCATCGAATGAATAAAAATGACAGGATTTTTAGTTTGATAATTTTCTCTTTCTTCAAACCATTGTTTTGTAATATGACTTCCTGTTTTGTGTCCTACCAAATCGTGGTCAAAAAAGACAATATCATATTTTTTTCTTTCAAGAGTTCAGTTGCTTTTTCAGCATTATTAGAACAGTCTATTGAAGTAAAACTCAAGTTTTCTAATTTAGATTTGATTAATGCTTGTCTAAAATCTATATCTTCTATTATTAAAATATTCATGTTTTAAAAGAATTTATTCTGAAACGGATAAAATAATTTTCCCTTTATTTTGATTTTTTTTCATGTGTTTGTGCGCCAGTTCTGCCAAAGACCAATCAAAAATAGAATCAATGACAGGTTTTAATTTTTTATTTGGATTATCTGAATCAAATAATGGCAAAGCAAATTCTGAAAACTGTTTTGTAAGCTCTCTTTGATACTCTAAAGAACGAGAACGCAGCGTCGAACCAGTAATCTGAATTCTTTTTATCAGAATTTTCGAAAGATTTGCATTTTCTAATTTTGCGCCACTCATGGCTGCTAAAATCGCCATTTTTCCATCAACAGCAATACAATCAATATTTTGTTTCCAATAGTTCTGTCCTATAAAATCGATAATATAATTTACTCCTTTCTCGTTGGTTTTTTCTGAAATTACTTTTGCAAAATCTTCACTTTCATAATCAATAACTACATCTGCACCGAGATTTTTACAAAAATCATGTTTTGATTTTGAAGCCGTTACAAAAACTTTCATTCTCAAAATCTTACAAATCTGAATCGCTGCCGAACTGACACCACTAGCACCAGCATGAATCAAAATTGACTTTTGAGTTTTATTATTTTCATTCCTTATATCTTCATTCCTAACACCTCGTCCCTCATCTTTCGCTACTGCATTTGTATTTTCCTTCTCATTCCCTGTATTTTCCCTATTTCCTAATTCCCAATCCCCAATTCCTGTATTTCCATTCCCCAATTTCTCGCCCCTCGTCGTCCCCAATAACGTCCAAAAAATCGTCTGAAAAGCTGTCAAAAATACTTCTGGAATTGCTGCTGCCTCTTCAAAAGAAAAAGATTTTGGCTTTGAAATTGCCATTTGTGCATCTATTATAGCATATTCTGCATAACCTCCCCCTCCAATAAGTCCGAAAACTTCATCTCCTATTTTATAATTAGTTACATTTTTACCAATTTCTACTACTTCTCCTGCTATTTCTAAACCCAAGATTTTTGATGCTCTTTTTGGTGGTGGATATTTTCCTGCTCGTTGTAAAAGGTCTGCTCTATTCAAGGCTGTTGCTTTTACTTTTACCAAAACCTCATTTTCTGCTGGGGTTGGTTTTTCTGTTTCTCCTATGTATAAAGGTTCGTTTGAATTTTCAGAATTATATAAAATGGCTTTCACAATTAGTTTTTATTTTGGGTTAGAAAATCTTGGACATTTCGAAAGCTAAAGTATTCGGTACAGCTTTGCACACTAAAGTGTACGCTACATTTTGCTACAAAAAAACCTATTTATTTTTGTATAAATAGGTTTTTTAGGGATTTTAGAAAGCCTTGTTTTAGCTTTCTGGAGTCGGTGGAGGTGTTGAAGTATCATCTGTACTAGGAGAAGCATTTTGAGCTAATCCCAATTTTGCCTTCAACTCTAAAAGAGAGGCTGATGAAGAAGCTGTCGAACCTGCACCAAGTGCTTTTTCCACATCATCATCCACAGAGGTATTCATTGACGCAATTTCGCCATACGATTCTGCTAATGCTTCTTCTTGTGATACTTTTTCTTTCATGCGCTCAAGCATAGAAACTGTACCACTAGAGTCGATTTGCGACATTTGCTTATTGATTTTCTTAGTTGCAGAACTCACTTTCGAACGTGCTTTCAAAGTACGAAGTTCATTTTCATAACTACTTACTTTTGATTTAAGCGTCTGAATATTTTGATTCATTTTCGAAACATGCTGCTCATGTGTTACCATTTCTTTTCCTGTACGGTCAGCTTGTTGTTGTGCTTCTTCTTTTTTACGAAGCATTTCAGAAGCCAAACGATCAGCCTCGGCAGGATCTAGCTCGCCAGTTTGTGCTTTTTGAAGTAACAAAACTGCTTTCTGCTCGTAATTTTTAGACTGAGAAAGAAATTGTTGATGATCACGTTTTGCACGAATAGCTAGTGCTTTTAGTTCTGCTAATCCTTGAAGACTTTCGTTGAGGTTTCCTTTTAAATCACGAATTCCTTGTTCGGTCATCTTGATTGGATCTTCTAGTTTATCTATTGCGCTATGAGCTTCTGCTTTGCCCATGCTAAAAAGACGTTTGAATATAGACATATTTATAGTTGCTTTAAGGTTCTGTTTGATTTTTTAAATTCTTTTTATTTATATCACTAAATTGAAAGTGTACAAATAAATTGGTAATTATACAATGCTAAATATTTTATAACAATTTAGCTAGATGAAACTATAATTTCTTGTTTTACCAAAAAGTTAAAGATTTTATATCAATTATTAAATTAATACATTTCTTTTATTGCGTTTACATCTGCTTTTGCGAACTCTAAAAGATGTTCTGAATATTCTGCCATCAATAATTTGAGTGAATTAATAGAACCTTCAAGTTCGTTTAGGTCTAAGTTTTCGATTTGAAGTGTATCTCTAAAGAGTAATTTTTTTCCTGTTTCGTCTAGTGAGAAAGCACCGTGTACGATTTCTCTATTTTTTTGAAGCAAACGAGTAAGCGTTTTTTCGTCGACGTGTTTGAGTTCAAGAATATACTGCTCAATAATTAGAATTGGATCTTCACAATCGACTACTAAATTACGAATGCCTTCTTCTTCATCGTTAATAATAAAAAGTTGTTCTTCAGCGTCTTCTGCTGTGATGTCGTAACTGAGTTCGAGCAAGTAATCTTTTACAATCTGAAAGTGGTCTTTCATACAAGTTGATAGTTAAATTTGATTGAATGTTAAGTCTAATAATGACTTTGATATAAGTCTTATGAAATAATCCTTTAAAATAAGATTTTTTTATCGAAAAAGCAGAATTAAAATGAATTTTTTCTAAAATTTATCGTTTCTAGCTATTTTCCCTTCACTTAATTCTGTTTTTCTATCTAAAAATAAAATTCTCTATTTCTGTATATACGAAGAAAAACGGTTTATGTTTGTATTTTTTTGATGTAAATAGCACTTTAATTCGTAATTGACTCTTCCACTTCTTCCCAAACTACATTCAACCAATCATTTAGAGGTTGTCCTGCGATAGCTATTTCGGCTAATTTTTGAGCAATATCGTCAGATAAAAGTTCTTTGTCCGTAATTGGTTTTTCTACAATAAAATGTTTTAATCTAAGCAATTCTATATTTTCATGGTCTTTTGGGTAGCCACGAGGTGCAGTCTTCAAAACTCCATTTTCCATTTCTGCAAAACCATCAAAGTGTTTTTTGACTTCTTTTTTGTCAAAAATAGCTTTTAGTTCGTCAGCATTGTAATCAATCTCTTCTCTAATTTTTTTGATATACTCTTTATTAGGTTGATAAACTCCAACAGCTAAAAACGAATTGTTATTTGGAACAATATGCAAATAAAAAAGAGGTTTTTCTGTCTTTCGTCCGTCTGGATGCAAAACGGCACTAAAATAGGTTTTGTAAGGTGTTTTGTCTTTGCTAAAACGAATATCTCTATTCAATCTGAAAATACAATCTTTTGCCGTAATACTTGAAAAAGCAGGACTAATTTTGTGTGTAAAATGTTCTAAAAGAGCCGTAACCAAGACAGCAAACTCTTCTTTTGCAGCTTCGTATTCTTTTTTGTGTTCTTTAAACCATTCTCTATCATTGTTTTGATGTAATTGTTTGAGGAATTTTAGAGTTAAGGTAAGTTTCATTTTTGGGAATTATTTTTTTTATATTTTAACTGGGAATTGAAAGTCAGTAGAGTCAAATGGGGTTGTCTTTTCCTTTTTATAGATTTTCTGTTTTGATATGATTACTATAATAACATGAGTGACATTTTTCAAATTTTGTAAATTGACCAATTTTTGACAAAATAATAGTTTGCTTTTTTCCAT
>PFKD01000284.1 GCA_002784125.1 Flexibacter sp. CG_4_10_14_3_um_filter_32_15 | reverse complement strand
AACTGCATCGTATAATCTTTTTGAGTTCGTTTTACATAATTACGTTCCATAATTAAATTAATTGTGTAACGCTATGTTAGGATGGGACAATTACAAAACAAAAAAGCCAATCATTTTCCAATAATTGACTTTTTTAGAATTTTTTACAAACACTCCATTTCCAACATCCAATCCACTAGATTTTCATACATTCCTTGTACTGCAAAAACGCCATTTCTACGCATTCGAAGCTGTAGGTTTACTTTTTTTAAAAAACTATCTATTTATTTCATAAAGCACACAAATTTCTAATCGTTTATCGCCTTTTAAAGCTGGGTGTTTGAAATCTTTCATGTATTTCATTCCAATTTTTTCCATTACTTTTCTAGATTTTAAATTTATTTTTGGTGCTACTGCTTTTATAGATTCTAATTTTTTTGTTTCAAAAGCAAATTCTAAACAGCGTTTTGCTCCTTCACTTGCATAGCCTTTTTTCCAGTATTTTTTATCTAATCGCCAGCCAATGTCTATACAGGGCGTAAAATCAGCTTCAAAAGTTTGTTCTGCAATTCCGATAAAACCAATAAATTCTTCTGTTTCTAATACATCAACAGCAAAATAACAAAAACCATTTTTGTTAAATTGATTTTGCATTCTTTCTATGAATAATTTTGTTTGTTCTAAAGAAGGCAAATAAGGAAAAAACTCCATTACTTCTTTATCAGAATTAAGAGCAAAAAGTTTGTCTGTGTCAGAATCTTTTCAAGTTCGGAAACCTAATCGTTGTGATTTAAAAATATATTTGTTATTCAAAGTGAATAGTTTTTTAGTAAATTCTATTTTGATTAAATTTGTCATTCCAAAAATACTAAAAAAAATAAAATGGCATTACGAATAACAGATGCGTGTATAAATTGTGGGGCCTGTCAGATAGAATGCCCAAATAATGCGATTTATGAAGGTTCTCAAAACTGGTCTTTTGCAGAAGGAACAAATCTAAAAGAAGTAGAAACCGAAGATGGAAGAGTTTTAGATGCACATACAGAATTTCCTCCTTTAGATGATTTTATTTATTATATTGTAGCTGATAAATGTACAGAATGTAATGGTTTTCACGACGAACCTCAATGTGCTTTTGTCTGCCCTGCTGATTGCTGCATAATTGATGAAAATTTTACAGAAACAGAAGAAGAATTATTAAATAAAAAGGCGTGGTTACACGAAAATAAATAGTTTGTTTTTTGATTTCACTTCTCAATTTGTTCTGATTTTAGAGTCTATTTTACTTCTAAATTCTGACTTCTGAGTGCTTAATTTATTTTTTGCTTGTAATTCTACTCTTTTCATTGTAATTTTAATCAAAATTAAATAGTTTTTCATTTTACCCTCATTTTTTATATGAACATTCACGAGTATCAAGGTAAAGAACTACTCAAAAAATACGGCGTTGCAATCCAAGAAGGAATCGTAGTTGATTCTGCTGCAAAAGCTGCCGATGCTTCCAAACAACTTAGAGAACAAACTGGTACAGACTGGATTGTTGTAAAAGCACAAATTCACGCAGGTGGACGTGGCAAAGGTAAAGTTGTTGGTACAGATTACAATGGCGTAATGCTAGGAAAATCTCCAGAAGATGCTGCTGAAAAAGCAAAACAACTTCTAGGAAATATCCTTGTAACCCACCAAACAGGCGAAGAAGGTAAAAAAGTAAATAAAGTTTTGTTAGCGCAAGACGTTTATTACAAAGGCGAATCAGAAATCAAAGAGTTTTATGTAGCTGTTCTTTTAGACAGAGACAAAAATTGTAATGTGATTATGGCAAGCCAAGAAGGTGGAGTGGATATCGAAGAAGTAGCAGAACATCACCCAGAAAAAATTATTAAAGAATGGATTGATCCAAAATTAGGTTTGCAATCTTTTCAAGCTCAAAAAGTAGCTTTTGCTTTGGGCTTAGAAGGTAAAGCATTAAAGGAAATGACGAAGTTCATTAGGTCTTTGTATGCTGCTTATATCGGAATTGATGCTTCTCAAGTAGAAATTAATCCTGCTTTCAAAACTTCTGACAACAGAGTTTTGGCAGTAGATTCAAAAATCAATCTTGATGATAATGCATTTTATCGTCATAAAGATTTGGCAGAACTTAGAGATGAATCAGAAGAATCTCCATTAGAAGTAGAAGCAAGTAAATTTGGCTTAAATTACGTAAAACTTGACGGAAACGTGGGTTGTATGGTAAATGGTGCTGGTCTTGCGATGGCTACAATGGATATGATTAAACTGGCTGGTGGCGAGCCTGCAAACTTCCTAGACGTTGGGGGTGGGGCATCTGCTGAAACAGTAGAAAAAGGTTTCCGTATCATCTTGAAAGATCCAAATGTAAAAGCAATTTTGATTAATATTTTTGGTGGTATTGTTCGTTGCGACAGAGTGGCAAACGGAGTAGTAGAAGCCTATAAAAATATTGGAAAAATTGATGTGCCGATTATTGTTCGTCTGCAAGGAACAAACGCAGAAGAAGGCGCAAAAATTATCAAAGAATCTGGCTTAAATGTAATTTCGGCAATCGTTTTGAAAGAAGCTGCTGATAGAGTAAAAGAAGTTTTGGCTAGTTAATACGCTAAACTTGTTAGTCTAAAATTTAAAATTCCCTTGTATTTTCTGTATTTTTATAGAAAATTAGAGGGAATTTTTTAATGATAGTTGTCAAGTTTCACAAGGTCATTTTATCAAAATCCCATCTTTTAAAGTGTAGTTATCAAAACAAAATCTTGAAAAAACACTTTATACGTATGGCCTACAAAAAAATAAATTCAACCAAAAATGAAAAACTACAATTTTACTCGTCCAATAGATACAACCGAATTTTCTGATGCAACATCCCTTTTAAAAGATTTTGCAACTGGAAAAAATACTTCACTTAATTTGGTAGAAAAATCTTTGCGAAGCATTGCCGATAATCATGAAAGACTAAATGCGATGACACAGCTTTTTGCAAAAGAAGCACTAGAAGAAGCTAAAGAAATTACAGAAAAGAAATCAACAGAAAAACAAGCAAAAGTAATAGGCAAACTAGAAGGAATTCCTATATCACTCAAAGAATCAATAGGCGTTCAAGGACAAGAAGTAACAGGAGGCTCAATCCGAATGCCAGCTAAAAGAGTTGAAGAAGATGCTTTAGTTGTTCAGAGATTAAAAAAAGAAGGTGCAATTATTATTGCTCGTTCCAACACACCTGAGTTTAGTTTTGGACATGAAACCAAAAGTCCACGTTTTGGAGTTACAAATAATCCCTATTTAAAAGAGTATATCCCTGGTGGTTCTTCGGGAGGGGAAAGTGCTTTGATTGCTTCTGGGGGTTCGGTTGTCGGAATTGGTACAGACATAGGTGGTTCGATTCGTTATCCTGCTCATTGTTGTGGCTTGGTGGGTTTCAAACCTTCTGGAAGAGCTGTTAGCAAAGAAGGCATATTTCCATTTATGAAAAATAATGATACGTATTTGAGTGAATGGTTTGCTGTTGGGCCAATTACGCATTCAGTCAGAGATGCAAAATTAGTGTATGAAGTAATTGCTGAAAAACCTCCAATAGATAGCAATGATTTGGGTAAGGCTCAGCTTATCATTAGTACAGATTTTGATGCAGAAATAAAAAATGAAATGATACATGACGTTTTAATAAAAGCTAAACAAAGTCTATTGAATGAAGGTTTAGAACCTAAGAATATTACCATTGATAATATCAGTAAAATCCATTGGAATTTTGGTAAAATGATGATAAAGGCTATGAAATTTGGTTTGAAAGATTGGCTTCGAAATGAAAAAGATATTGGTATTTCTGTTTTTGTAGAGTCTTTGCGTAGAGTGATTGGAGAAAAAACTGTTTCTAATGAGATTTATTCTGTACTTTTGGCTTCTAAAGTTTTAGAGCCTTCGGATAAAGAATTAGAAAAAATGATTCAATTTTATAAAAAGGAAAAAGAAGAGTTATATAAAAAAATAGGACAACGAGGAATTTTGCTTCTCCCAACTTCTGGAGATATTGCTTTAAAGCATAATCAGACTATACAAATAGATATGTCGCCATTAGTTCCCAATATTTTTTCGCCTATGATTTTTACCAATGTGATGGATTTGCCTTCTATTACTATTCCTGCGTGGAAATATAGAGATAGAAAAACAGGTTTGCCGACCTCCGTGATGCTCTGTTGTTTGCCAAATAGTGAAAATTTACTTTTTGAAGCTGCATCAAAACTAGAAACCATTTTGAATTAAATTTTAATTTTCATTCTAAAACAAGATAATTAATACGTCTATTTAATGGTACAATTTTTCAGATATATAGCAAATTCTAAATTTTTAGTGGTCTTGCTTCCTACGACTATATTTGTGGGCTTGTTTGTCTTTCTAAAATTTTTCTTTGTTCTTTTCTCTGACCGTCATCAGTTGAAAGTTTCTACGCCTTCTGAAAAAATTGTTTCTACCATTCGTAATATAGGTAAGAAAAAAGATTCTGTTAATAAAATAAAACAAGATTCCCTAACAAAACAAGATAATTATTACGATAGCAAAGAAAGCTATAATATTGAAGCGACAAAGAAAGATACTACGCTGAGAAAAACAAGAATAAATCAAATAGACTATTAAATCTTGCACGAAAATAAAAATTGGACAACTAACAACTTAAATAGTAGAGATTATTTTTCTTGTAACTTGTTTATTTTCAATATTTTACAAGTCTTTTATTTTGCAAAAGGGTACTCCATTTAACCCTCCACTTTAGTTGTGGGGCAAGAAAAAGAATACGTTTTGTAACGGTTTTAACCGTTTTATTCTATAAAAAAACCGTTACTAAGTACCAATTAGCTTTTTCCCACGAATAAATTCGTGAGTTTAATTTAGGCTACCTTTTGCAATGGGTAAAAGCATTAAATTGTTGATAATCAGATATGTAAGTAAATAGACACCTGCCAAAGCAGCGAAGCTAATTTAAAATGGATAATTGATAATTACATAAAACATTAATTACCAAGTTATTACATTAAAAAATAAGATGCATTAATTTTGTACGATTACTTAATTTGACTTTACTATTTTTTAATCAAAATCCTGTGGATTTAGCTATTTTAGAATA
>PFKD01000285.1 GCA_002784125.1 Flexibacter sp. CG_4_10_14_3_um_filter_32_15 | reverse complement strand
AAAAACGCCTAAACTTTCGATTTTAAATCAAAATCGTGTTAGATTGGGAATTGCTGACAAAAAACAACAATTTGTTATACACCCTTTCCAAGGTTACTTAATGTTTTTCGAATTTAATACAAATAAAAATGAACGTAGTTGTATTTACCACTTGGGTTATATTTGAATTTATACCCGCTGTTCATGCAGAAATCATAGAATCCCATCTAAAAAAAGGACATAAAGTAAAAGTTATTGTTTGTGACTCTCAACTTCACTCTTGTTTTTACCCTCATTTAGATTTAATGAATGCAGGTAGTCCTTTATTTAAAAATAAAGATATCTGTATTACCTGTCAGCTAAAATGGCGTAGTACTCTTCACAATGATTTAAAAATAAATAAAGAAGATATTGTTTCATTAACTCCTGTACCTAAGAGTTGTGTTGTTCCAAATTTTGAATCTAAAAAAGAAATAGAAGATTGCTATTACAACGGAGTACATATTGGAGTGGGCATAATGTCTAGTCTTATTTCTCTAACCCGTGATATTGATGTAGATGTAATTAAGTATAGAAAAGAGCTAGAAGCTATGTATAAAAATGCTGTTACGTCTATTTTAACGATGGAAAAATTAACTCAATCTTTTAATCCAGACAAAGTATATATTTTTAATGGAAGGCTTTCCGAACGTAGAGCAGTAGTAGAATTTTGTAAAGTAAATGATATAGATTACGATACATGGGAAGTAGCTCAAAGTTTAAAGCATTATTATGTTGTTAATCGTACTATTCCTCATGATCCTTTGCGTTTTGGGCAGGATGCTATAAAGTTATTCAATGAAAGTAGTGTACCAAAGGATGAAAAGATAAAACAAGCTGAAGAATGGTATAATATTAAACGTTATGGTCAGTATGAAGATCGTCCGAATGATATAAATTATAAAAAACTGATGACTAATGACGATATGAGTCAGTTGAATATTGATACAAAAAAAGTAAATGTTGCTATTTTCGTATCATCAGAAGATGAAATTGCTGGTGCAGGGCAGGAAATATGGCCCTTAAAATATCGTCAGATAGAAACAGTCAAAAAACTGTTAGCTTATTTTGAAGACGATAAAACAATTCATTTTTATATGCGTATCCATCCCAATTTAAGGACTGTGAAGAGTTTAGAGAATGATAAGTTACATCAACTATCTTCTTCCGTACTTACTGTTATACCAGCAGCATCTGAGCTTAATTCTTATTCTTTATTAGAAGCCTGTGATAAAGTAGTTTGTTTTGGCTCTACAGTAGGAGTAGAGGCTACTTATTGGGGAAAACCTTCTATTCTTTTTGGAACGGCTTTCTATAAACACATACCCAATAGCATACATAATGCAGAAACTCTTGACGAATTATTTGCGCTTATCAAGGATAAAAACCTTCTTCCTAAAGACAAAGAGGCTGCTATCATATATGGGTATGGGCTTCAAAACCAAGGAAAGCCTATAAAAAATTTAGATATATATGATAAGCAAATTGTTGATGTTTACTCAAAATACAAATTGCTTTACCCTATCTATAATTTATACAAAAAATCTGATTTTTTAGCCAAAATCGTAAAAAGTCTAGAAATAGAAAAAATAACTAAAAAAGTTTTAATTTATTTTTCTAAATAATTTATCAAAACCAATTCTGTAAAAAAATACAATCAAATCGTGAAAATAAAAAATAGTAATAACTTTAATTGGATTATATTAGGGGGTGGTGCAGTCGTACAAGAATTTTATATTCCTGCTTTCAAAATACTAAATTTATTAGAAAAAGTAAGTATAGTAGAGCCTTCTCAAAAAGAACATGAGAAACTGCTTAATACAGATGTAAAAGTAGTTCAAGAAGATTTTGAAAGTTTTTTGAATAATTATACTCCAAATAAAGATAGACCAACTCTAGTAATCATTGCATTGCCTAATTTTTTGCATTTTAAAGCTATGCAAATGTGTATCGAAAAAGGACTTGATGTTTTGTGTGAAAAACCTCTTACTTTAGATAAAGAAAGTTCGTTAAAACTATATCAGCAGGCTAAAGATAAAAATGTAATTGTAGCTGCTGCTATGGTCAGACGAAAACTGGCTAGTCTAAAGGCATTACAGTTTATTGTTGAGAATAATATAATAGGAAGTGTAAAAGAGATAAAAGTAACTGATGGAGGAAATTTTGCTTGGGTAGCCGATAGTTATGATTTTTATAATGGAAAAAATGGAGGTGTTTTGGCTGATATGGGTATTCATTATTTGGATATGTTATATAGTCTGTTTGGAGATTTAGAGCCGATTGAGTATCAAGAAGATTGGAAAGGAAGAGCAGAGGCAAATTGTATTTATTCTCTAAAAACAAAAAAGAATATTCCAGTTACTTTAAAACTCTCTCGCACACATAAGCTAGAAAATCGACTCGAAATAATTGGAGAAAATGGTAAAGCATGGATAGAAAAAGCTGATTTCGAAAAGGCATTCTTTCAAAACAAAAAAGAGGTATCTGTGCGCACATTACGCAATGAAGAACCCTTTTTAGCTTCTAACTTACTTACTCATACATTTGAAGCTGCTTTTGTAGAACAAATTTATGATTTTGCACAAACAGTAGCTGCTAAAAAAGAAGGCAGCAAAGAAATTAACTATGTAGATGCTAATCAAGCCTCAAAAACAGTAGCTTTAGTAGAATGGGCATACAAAAAACGGAATAATTCAACTTCTTTTATCAAAAAAGAGACTAGTAAATACCTAATTACAGGTGGAACAGGCTTTATAGGAACTGCTCTAATAAACCATCTGGCAAAAGAAGGACATCAAATAACTGCACCTGTCAGAAAATATAGAAATTGTGCTTCTATCTCAAGATGGGAAAATGTAGAAATGCCTCGTCTAAACTTATTAGATTATGAAGCCGTAAAAGAAGCTACAAAGGGAAAAGATTATATTTTTCATTTGGCAGTAGCTACTGATGGAAATAATGCCTATGAAGTAAATGTAAATGGAACAAAAAATTTGATAAAAGCTGCAACTGAAAATGGTGTAAAAGGAATCGTTATTACAAGTACCATGAATGTATATGGATTTCCTGCATCACCAGCCACAAATGATATTATTGATGAAACTTGGAATGATAAAAAAGTAGTTCCTGCTGGACAAAACTACGGTGCTACCAAAGCTGTTATGCAAAAATGGGCTTTAAATTGGGCAAAAAAACACCCAGAATTACATCTTTCTATCGTAAATCCGACGTGTGTATATGGGGTAGATGGCAAAACCTATACAACACTGCCTTATATTTTAAGAGATGCAAATCGTTTTGCGTGGATAAACAATGGACAAGGAATTGCAAATTATGTCTATATTGATAATCTTTTAGAAGCGATGTTGCTTGCCTTGCACACACCAAAGGCACATGGAGAAAATTATATCATCAATGATGGATATACCACTTGGAAAGAATTTTTGACTCCTATTTTACTAGATAAGGCTCAAAATATTCCTTCTCTGACCAAAAATGAACTAGAAAAGGGAAGTTTTAATAAATCGGAAAGCCTTATAGTGACAGCCAAGAGTTTGCTTGGAAGTTATGAGGTGATGGAAATAATAAACCGTAACCCTTCTCTAAAATCACTCAAAAAAGTGGCTCTAACTCTTACTCCAAATGTAAAACAAAAAGTCTATGAACACAGAGAAAATACAGCCAATTTTGAGACTATAATGAAGCCGAGTGAAGCTCCTTTTAACCCACCCAACTGGCTCAATAATTTATTTGCTGATACAGTAACTAAATTTTCTTCTAAAAAGGCAGAAGAGCAATTGAATTGGACTCCGAAAGTAGATTTTCAAAAGGGAATGGAACTGACAACAAAATGGCTCAAAGAAAAAGTGTTTTTAGATGTAGAATAATGTTTTTATTATGAATTGGACAAGGGTTTAACCCTGTTTTAGTATGTGAAAGTTCTGTTTTTTTTCAAAAATAAAATGAATACAAAACTCATTTCTGTTATTATTCCTGCTTACAATTGTGAATCTTTTATAAAAGAAACCCTTGAAAGTGTATTTAATCAAACTATTGGAGTACAAAACTTAGAAATTATTGTTATCAATGATGGCTCAAAAGATACTACTTTAGCTATTTTGAAAGAATATGAAAAACAGAATCAAATTATTTTGATAGATACACCCAATAGAGGTGTAAGTGCAGCTAGAGAAACAGGAAGAAATATCGCCAAAGGAAAATATATTCAGTATTTGGATAGCGACGACTTACTTACTTCTCAAAAAATTGAAATTCAGTACAACGCCTTAGAAGAAAATAAAGCTGATGTAGCGTATGGAGATTGGCAAAAGTTTTCTGAAAAACTAATTAATGGAAATAACGAAAAAACGCTTTTAGAAAAAATAGAAAGACAAATCACAGGAGATGAAGAACTTGCTCTTTTTACAGACTTTTGGTGTCCTCCCGCTGCTATTTTATACTCTAAATCTATTGTAGATAAAATAGGCATTTGGAATATGGATTTGCCTATCATTCAAGATGCTCGTTACTTTTTAGATGCAGCTATTCATAAAGGTAAATTTGTTTATACCAAAGGAATTATGGCAGAGTACAGAGTTTCGGAAGGAACATCGCTATCACAACGGCATGGCGAAGTGAAGTTTGTAAGTGATGTTTTTACAAATGCCAAACAGATTCATGAATTATGGAAGACTGATTTAAAAAATAGAGAAGATAAATCACATGCTTTAATAGAATGTTATAGATATTGTATTCAAGTTTTTGGAATACATGATGAAAAACAACTTTTTGAAGAAGCCATTGCCAAAATTTATGAAATAAAACCTAATTTCATTCCTCAAAAATCAAAATCAATGAAGTATTTGAGTTCTATTTTAGGTTATGCAAAAGCTGAAAGATTAGCTAACAACTATCGCAAAACTAAAAAAGCATAAAACAATAGAAAACGACATTTAAAAATAACAATTTATAAAATGAAAATTGCATTAGGAGTAGGCTATTATTATCCCGATTCTATTGGAGGAACAGAAAAATATGTTCACGATTTGGCTACCTATCTTGTTTCTCAAAATATAGAAGTTGTTGTTATTGCACCTAGTTCAAAAGGAAATTATTCTTATCAAAATAATGATGTAAAAGGAAAAGAATATACAGTCTATAGATTTGAAGTACCCAAAGAATTTACACGAGAAGAAATAACAGATAGGGTAATTTGTAGAGGATATGAAAATTTTGAACAACTACTTACAGATTTACAACCAGATGTTTTTCATTTACATACGCTTTCCACAACACTTAACGACAGACACTTAAAAATAGCAAAAGAAAAAGGAATCAAAACACTTTTTACAGCACATATACCAGGTATTATTTGTCCTAAGGGAGATTTTATACAGTATCCAAACCAAGTCTGTAATGGAAAATTACAAAATTCTACATGTGGTTATTGTTACGCTCAACAAAGACACAAAAATAAACTCATCGCAGAAATTACAGGAAGATTAGCTCAATCTTCTCTTATTTCAACAATTTTAAAGGATAAAATACCTCAATTTAGTATTGTCAGTCAGAAAAAAAATACGCTTCAAGAATTAGAAAAAAATACAAATCATATTATTGCAGTTTGTCAGTGGCTCTATGATGCTTTTTTGATAAATAATGTATCCAAAAATCAGTTAAAAATTTGTAGGCAAGGAGTAAGTACAAGTTATTTAGAGAATCTAAAGCAAGAACAGCTACAAGAAAAAACTATTGATAAAAATCAAAAAATCAAAATTGGTTTCATTGGGAGGTTAGAGCCGATAAAAGGATTGCATATTTTGTTAGATGCGTATCAAAAAGTAGTGAAAGAAAATGCAGATTTAAAACTTGAACTTCATATTGTAGGTGTAAAACAAGATTATTATTTAGATTATTATGCTGACTTACAAAAAAAAATATCATCTTTGCCCAATATAATTTATCAAGAAAATCTACCAGCAGAAAAGGTAAGTCTGTTTATGTCAAAACTAGATTATCTATCTATTCCTTCTACGTGGCTAGAAACAGGTCCTATTGTAGCTTATGAGGCGTTCGCAAATCAAGTTCCGATTATTGGGGCTAATATTGGAGGAGTGGCAGAACTAGTCGAAGATAACAAAACAGGTTTTTTATATCAATTTGAGGATAAAAATGGCTTAAAAAATATTTTAACCAAAATAGCCCAAAACCCTCAACTTGTTTCAGACTTAAAATCAAATATAAACTTTCCTAGAACAACCCAAAAAGTAGGGGAAGAAATGCTAACTATTTATAACGCATTGACCTAAAGATTAGACAAACAATGAAAATAGCTATTACCGCAGACCCAGAAATTCCTATTCCTCCTCTTTTATATGGTGGAATTGAGCGAATAATTGATATGCTTATTGCTCAATATATCAAAAAAGGACACGAAGTAGTTTTATTTGGTCATCAAGAATCCATAACCAAGGCAAAACTAATTCCTTATCCTAGTACAAGCAGTTTTGGTATCAAAAACATACTCAAAAATACTCTTACAGTCAGTAAATTATTGACAAGCAAGGAACTGAAAAATATAGACGTAGTGCATAGTTTTGGTCGTTTGGCATACCTAACTCTAATTTTGCCTACTTCTATTCCTATTTTGATGAGCTATCAGCGTGAACCCACTATTTCTCAAATCAAAAAAGCAGTCAGTTTATCCAAAAAAAATACGCTTCATTTTTCGGGTTGTAGTGAGTATATTGCAGGAAAAGTCCGTCCGTATGCACCAAGTCATGCTGTTTTTAATGGTGTTCCGATAGAAATTTATGATTATCAAGAAAAATTAGAAGACGATGCTCCTTTAGTTTTTTTGGGAAGAGTAGAACACATAAAAGGAACGCATATCGCTATTGAAGTGGCTCAAAAAACAGGAAGAAAACTTATCATTGCAGGAAATATTCCAAAAGACGATGAAGATACTAATTACTTTAATTCTCAAATAAAACCTCATTTAGATGATACTCAAATTATCTATGTGGGTGCTGTCAATGATACTCAAAAAAATGAAATCTTAGGAAAAGCAGCAGCTTTTTTGATGCCTATTCTTTGGAATGAGCCTTTTGGTATTGTGATGGCTGAAGCCATGGCATGTGGAACACCTGTAATTGGCTTTGGAAGAGGGTCTGTACCAGAAGTTGTCAAACATGGAATAAATGGTTACATTTGTCAGACTTTACAACAAATGATAGAAGCAGTAGAAAATATTGATTCTATTTCTCGTTTTGAAGTTAGAAAAGATACAGAAAACAGGTTTAGTGCAGATATTATTTCAGACAATTATTTGGAAATTTATAAAAAACTGAGTGCATGAAAAAAGAGTATAAAGATGAAAACTTGACTAATGTATTAGGTGTAGGAGCTAATTTTGCTAGATCAATATCTTTATTTACATTTTTAATTTTATTATGGAAGCAAAGTCTGACAAATAGCATAAATTTTTTACTTTTAATAAACTGTTTTGGTCTGTTTCTAGCATCAACTGCAATAGTTCAATATACTTTTTCAAAAACCAAAAAACTTGCAGTATCAATTTTCTATGGGTTATTATCTTTATCCTTTTATGCTTTTTTAGGCATAATGCAACTAACTTTTTTAAGTTATGTGATTACTTTCGTAGGGATATTATTTTGGATATATTCGTTATTTAATCACATTGGTTTGTTTTCAAAGAAGATAGAGAATATTGTTTTACTTTTTAGTAGCTTTTTTTTTACTTTTTTTTTACTGCAATCTATTTATGGAGGAGATGTTGTTTCATTATCTTTTATTCAAGACTTTTTGAATGGTAATATCCATATTGATACATTATTTCATGTTGATATCATATCTATGACAAATACGTATCAGATTCCTAGTATTGGAATTGATGATATAATATACATCAAGTATCACAATTTTATACATTGGCACTTTGCTCAATGGAGTAAACTACTGAACTGCACATCTTATGAGGCTTATACCTACTTCTCTTCTATGATTGTGCTTCCTTTCTTTATATTGTCTTTTTTTATTTGTATAGTAGAGTTACAGTTTACTTTTTATAAAAAAGTAAACTTAAAGTTAATACTACTACTGTTTATCCTTTTGATAGTTGGTTTAACTCCATCAGAATTTTCTTTTAGCCTCAAAACTGGTCTTGTAGATATGCCTTTACAATCCATAACTATGACAATGGGAGGGATATTTATATTCATATTTTTGTGTTTTTTTAGTAAAACATTATCTGATGATAGCTTTTTTTTGTTTCCATATTTTTTCTTATCAGTTGTAGGTATTTTAGCAAAAGGTACTGTTATCATTTGCTTGAGTCCTGTGTTAAGTATATACTTGCTTTTACGGAAGCAATATAAGAAGTTTTTTATTTCAGTATTCTTAAATGTTTTTGTGCTTGTGTGTTATTACGTATTCTTTCACTCTTCTTACTCGATACACAAAATTAATCTTTTGTCATATTTATTATATAGTGCAGATAAAGGCTTTCTTTTGTATGCTTTTTTTATTGCAAATGGATGGATAATAGTTTCTATCTATGCTATTCTTAGATACAGAGAAGTAGAATCTATTATTAATACTAATAAACTTTATGTTTTAATAATAATTTTATTTTATTGTGCTTTATCTAATTATGTCTTAGTAAATATCATCAATTTTGGTCATAATGCTGGTTTTTTTATACAGAATACTAGGTGGATAGGTATAGTATTTACAATTAGCTTTATTGCTCCTCAAATAAATAAATATTTTACTTTCCATCCATTTACGTTAAGACTTAATAGTAGAAATTATGTGATTTTTTTGGTATGTTTTTATTTAATTACTAATTTCTTTATAACCACAGGTAGAAATGGCTATACACTTGTGAGGTCTATAATAACCAAAAATCAGAAATATAAGGAGCAGGGAGAAGCATATAATAAAAGAGAAGAAATGTTAACTTTTTTAAATGAAATTTCTAAAATAGAAAATAAACAGGATAAGTTATTGCTCTTACGCAATAAAAATTTTTTGAAGGATTTATTTCCTAAACTATATGATAAGGGGCATACCCTTTTAGTACCTGCTATTACTGGAATAGGGCTTTCAGAGGGAATATCTCAAGATTATTTTGAGACGCATGATGCATTTTTTGGCTATGCTGATTACTATAATCAGGTAGCAAAACCTAATAAAAACTATAAAAAGGAAGTGCTTATTGTAGATTTTGAGACCCTAAAAATATACTCACAAAAAGAGTAAATGTTGCTTATTTTAATCTTATGAATTCTTTTGTACTAAAAAATAGAGTATTTATATTTATTTATTCAAACCATGAGCCTTACACTCAAACAACGCATAGGAAAGTTTCTGATTCCTAACCTTCCTCTTTCAAAAGAAAATTTTAATATTTTTAGACACGAGCTAAATGCTTTTTTGTTGAGATTAAATACCAGTATTAATCCTATAAAGCGAGCAAACATAAGCAAATACACGAAACAAGATGAAATTTCTTTGAATGTAGGTGCAGGTCCTTTTGGGAAGAAAGGCTGGACAAATGTAGATATGTTCAAGCTAGACAATATTACATTTACGTATGATTGTCGACGCAAAATGCCTTTTAGAGATAAATCGGTTAGGCGTATTCGTTGCGAACATGTTTTTGAACACTTGACTATGCATGATGAAGTACCCGATTTTTTAAAAGAATGTAGAAGAGTTTTGAAGGAAGATAGTGTTTTGAGAATTGTAGTGCCTGATATTGCCAAATTCATAAAAGCATATTATGAAAAAGATACAGCATTATGGAAAGAAATGGGCTTTGAGGTAGGAAATGAAGAAGCTCCAACAGCAGCTTTTTTACTTAATCATGTCTTTAGACAAGATGGCGAACACAAATTTGCGTATGACTTCGAGACGCTAGAATATGTAGTCAAAAAAGCAGGATTTAGTAAGGTTATTCATCAAGAATGGGGAGAATCTATTGATGAGAAACTGAAAAATGATTTAGCAAACCACCGTCCTTACTCATTATATGTAGATTGTATAAAATAAGATAGTATAACCCAATAAAGCACAAAATGAGAGTCTTACATGCACATCCAGTTCCAAGTCCTTTTACGAAACATACAGCTTTAGGTTATTATGAGGAAAATATGTTGGAAAAATTTCTTACTACTTTCATTAGCCATAAAGATTACTTTTTATCTAGTGCAATAATGAAAGCTATTCCTTATTTAAAAAGAGATATAGAAAGAAAAGCACTCGAAGAACTTCCTTTTGAAAAAATAAAACCTTATCCTTATAAAGAGCTTTTGCGTCTTTTTGCAAGTCGTTATAGTTCTCCCTTATTAACAGATAAGGTGTTTGAATGGGCAGAATATTCTTTTGATAGATGGGTCGCTTCGCAAGTAAATAAAACGGACGTAGATATTGTCCATGCCTATGAACATGCGGCTTTAGCCACATTAAAACAGGCACAAGCAAAAGGTGTATTTGCGATATACGAGCAGCCTAGTCAGTATCATACATTTTTTGCCCCTGTCATAACTGAACAGCTCAAAAAATATCCACAGTTGGCATCTAGTGAAACAGAATTATTATTTAATCATAAATCAGAGTACCGTAATCGTAGGAGAGATGAAGAACTAGCTCATGCAGACTTGGTATTGTGCAATTCTTCTTTTACCAAACGAACATTATTGGATTCTAAAATAGAAGCAAATAAAATACAAGTAGTTCCGTATGGATTTCCTAATGTATTAGATATAGCAAAAGTAGAAGCCAAAACAGAAAATACAAAGCCTGTTATTTTCTTAAATGCAGGAACTCAAAATTTGAGAAAAGGACTACATTTGTTGTATAATGCTTGGAGAAAAGCAAATTTTTCTCCACAACAAGCTGAGTTGTGGTTGATTGGTAAAAATACACTACCAGCAGAACTGACACGAGATTTAGGAGAAAACGTAAAAATAAAGGATAGTATTCCTAGAGATGAACTCATGGAATTGTACAGAGAGGCAGATGTATTTGTTTTGCCTACTCTAGCTGACGGTTTTGCTATGGTTCTTTCGGAGGCAATGTCTCAAGGAGTTCCTGTAATTACTACTCAAAATAGTATGGCTCCTGATTTTATAACGCATCAAAAAAATGGTTGGATTGTACCTGTTGGAGAAGAAGAAGGGCTACTCAATCAAATGAAGTGGTGTGTAGAAAATAAACATTTATTACCAAAAATAGGATACGAAGCATTACAAACAGCCAAAAAATGGCAATGGAAAGATTATAGAAAAAAAGTAACTGAAGTAGTACAAAATCAATTTTTACTCTATAATGAACGAAAAAATAATAAATAACCCTAATAGCAAAAAACATATTTGTTTTGTCTCAGTAGGACATATTTCTTCTAATCCTCGCCTTGTGAAAGAAGCAACTTTAGCAGCCCAAAAAGGATATAACGTATCCATAGTTGGAGTTCAAACACTAGAAAAACTTGTTTCTTTTGATGAAGAATTGATTGAAAAAAATCCGAATTGGAATGTTTTTATTTATCCATTCTATCAAAAAAAAGGATTATATTTTTTGGGTACTTTTTTTCATCATTTTGCCAAGCGATTGCCTAAATTAGCCAATCAATCCATTCTTGGAAAGTTAAGTATTTCTACTCCTTTGTGGTTTCCTATTTATCATTATTTAAAATCAATAAAAGCAGACCTATATATTGTTCATAATATTACTATGCTGCCTTTAGTCGTCAAAATTGCAAAAAAAAATAATGCAAAAATAGGGCTTGATATAGAAGATGCCTATGCTGTAATGAGCGAAGGAATAGATGAAAATATAGTTGATATAGAAAAAAAATATCTTTCGCAATTAGATTATCTAACTTGTGCAAGTCCTTTGTATGTAGATTTTTATAATAAACACTATCAAAATTTACCTACCATCACTCCAATTTTGAATGTCTTTGAAGATGTAGAAGAACAAGAAAAAAAAGAATATAAAGATCGAAAGAATACAAATAATCTATCTTTGTATTGGTTTTCTCAAACCACAGGAAAAGGCAGAGGCATCGAACAGATAATTGAAGCCTTAAATGTATTAGATAGAAGCGATATAGAATTACATTTGAGAGGAATAGTAAGTCAAGAAACTAAAGAGTACTTTCTTTCTTTAGTTAAATCTGAAACTATAAAGAAAAATATATTTTTCCACCCTTTAGTTTCTAACCAAGAACTTGCATCAAGAACGGCTGAACATGATATAGGACTTGCTTTAGAGTTAAAAGAGCCTCTCAACCGAGATTTATGTCTTACTAATAAAATTTTTCAATACCTAAATACAGGATTAGCTATTTTAGCATCAAACACAACTGCTCAAAAGTTTATAATGGAAGAAAATCCACAAGTGGGTTTCCTAATAAACATTGAAAATGCACAGGAGGTAGCTCAAAAAATTGAAATTTTAGCGAATAGTAAAAAAAATACTACTGATGAATTGGAAAATATGAAAATAGCTTCTAAAAATCTATCAAAAACAAAATATAATTGGGATATTGAAGGACAAAAATTTTTAGAAGTCATAAAAGACTGCCTTGAAAAATAGATTTTTAATATTCCAAAATAACATTTAATTATCAAATGAATAAAAACATAATTATAGTAGCACCTCATTTTATTCCTTCTAATTTAGCAGCCGTACACCGAACTCGTCTGTTTGCAAAATATCTTCCTGATTTTGGCTGGACTCCTATTGTCTTGAGTGTAGATGAAAGTTACTATGAAGAAGAATTAGATGAGAATATTCATGTTTTGCTTTCTGAAAATTTGAGAGTAGAAAAAGTGAAAGCATTTGATACAAAGCCTATTCGCTTAATAGGTGATATCGGAATACGAGGATATCTATTTTTAAAAAGACGTATTTTAGAAATTATTAAAAATGAAAAAATAGATTTTTTGTATCTAACTATTCCATCTCATTATATTGCTCTTTTAGGGAGAGAAATAAAAAAAGAGACAGGAATCCCTTTTGGGATAGATTATATAGACCCTTGGGTACAACCTGTTTGGCATAAAGATCATAAATTTTTAAATAGACATTGGGTTTCTCACAAACTTTCAAGTTTTTTAGAACCCAAAGCTGTAAAAAATGTATCCCTCATAACTGGCGTAGCAGAAGGGTATTATCAAGATGTATTGGATAGAAATCCTAAATTAAAAGGTAAAATAATTACGGCTGCAATGCCCTATGGAGGAGAAGAAGAAGATTTTGAAAAAGCAAAAGAAATAAAACTCAAAAAACCACTCTTTGAGAACAAAGAAGACAAAATACAGCTTATCTATGCTGGGGCGATGCTTCCAAAAGCATTTGTTGTTTTGGAAAAAGTCTGTCAAATACTAAAAGAGAAAGAAGACAAATATAAAAATATAGAAATTCATTTTATAGGTTCGGGAACTTCACCAAATGACCCAAATGGTTTCAATATAAAACCAATAGCAGAAGAATATGGACTTTGGCAAACCATTATATTCGAATACCCCAAGCGTATTCCATATTTAGATGTATTAGTTCATTTAACAAATTCTGACGGTGTATTCATAATTGGAAGTACAGAAGCACATTATACTCCTTCTAAAGTCTATCAAGGTATTTTGGCTAAAAAACCCGTTTTTGCTATTTTACATAGTGCAAGTTCTGCTTACCAAGTGATTAAAGAAACAAATGCAGGAATGGTTATCAGTTTTGATGGAGAAAAGGATACAGAAAAAATATATACTACTTTCGAAAGTGAATTCGATGAGTACATAAAGTTTTTGAATACTTATAATTTTAAGGAAGTAAATACAGAGTCTTTAGAAGAATATTCTGCCAAAAAAGTAACCCAAACACTTGTAGAAGCATTAAATAAAGCTATAAAATTACCTTCTTTTTAAAAATGATAAAAGAAAAAAATGATAAATTAGTACATAAATGAAAAAACTAGCCATTATTACCACTCATCCAATTCAATATTATGCACCTATTTTCAAACTGCTTTCAGAGCGAAAAAAAATAGAAATTTGTGTCTTTTATACGTGGGGAAAAGATGCTTTAAAAGACAAATTTGATGTTGGTTTTGGCAAAAAAATAGAATGGGATATTCCTCTTTTAGAAGGATATAACTATAATTTTTTAGAAAATAGTGCACAAGACAAAGGCTCACATCACTTTAAAGGAATTGATAATCCAACTATTATTGAAGATATAAAAAAGTACAATCCTGATGCAATTTTGGTTTTTGGGTGGAGTTATAAAAGTCATTTAAAAGTTATTCGATACTTTAAAAACAAAATTCCTGTTTGGTTTCGTGGCGATTCTCATTTATTAGATAAAATTTCATTCCCTAAGCAACTAGCTCGTAAAATCTTTCTTACTTGGCTCTATGCTCATATAAATAAAGCCTTTTTTGTAGGAACAAATAACAAAAATTACTACAAACAGGCAGCACTAAATGACAAAAAACTAACTTTTGCACCACACGCCATCGATAATTCTCGCTTTACCCCCACAGAAGAAAACACAGAATTAGCAAAAGAATGGAGAAAAGAGTTAGGCATAAAAGAAAATGAATTGGTATGGCTTTTTGCAGGAAAATTTGAACCAAAAAAATCTCCTTTATTGCTTTTAGAAGCATTTATTCAAAGGCAAAATGAACAAGAAGAGCAAGAAAAGAATAAAGAATATTTGATTTTTTTAGGAAATGGAGAATTAGAAAATGAGTTAAAACAAAAAGCAAAATACTATCAAACTATTCATTTTTTACCTTTTCAGAATCAATCCAAAATGCCAATCGTTTATCTTTTGTGTGATGTTTTTGTCCTTCCTTCAAAAGGGGCAGGTGAAACATGGGGACTTGCCATAAATGAAGCCATGGCAGCCAAAAAAGCAATTATTGCAAGTACAAATGTAGGTTGTGCAGTAGATTTGATTGAAAACAGTAAAAATGGATTTGTTTTTCAAAGTGAAGATATTGATTCCTTAAAAGAAGCAATGAATAAAATCACTTCTCAAAAAGAAGCAAAAGAAATGGGCGAAATATCTTATCAGATTATTCAAAACTGGTCGTTTGAAAAAATAGCTGAAACGATTGAGAATAGCTTTGAATGAAAACAAAACAGTCCTTACTGATGGTTTCAACCTCAATAAGGATTGTTTTACTATAATTTCTATACAACTAAACTCGTTTTCCAATCCACTTACAAACTGTATAAACAAGCTGGTCATAATCAACAGGTTTGACAATATAGCCATTTGCTCCTGCATCAAAACATTCTTGTTTGTCTTCTTCTTGAGCTTTTCCTGTAATGGCAACAATCGGATAATGTTTCAAATCTTCATCTTGACGAATAATTCGCATGGCATCAAGTCCATTCATTTCAGGCATGACCGAATCCATCAAAATCAAATCTATGTCTTCTTCACGAAGCATATCGATAGCTTGCTGACCATTCATGGCTTCCAAAATCTGTGCTTCATAGGTTTCTAAAGCCGATGCAATCACAAAAATATTACGAATATCATCATCGACAACCAAAATTGTTTTGTTTTTGATGAGTTTAATTGCTTCTTCTTTGCTTATTTCTGTGATAGCCTCGTCTGTACTTCTTTGTTCTTCTGCATCGTCGTCGTCATCATTTCCATCCATTTCTTCATTGATAGAATTACGAGTGAGCGAACGAGGAGGTACATCTCCTTCTAGTTTTTCTTCTTTTTTACCTTTACTAGATTTACCTCTTTTAGGAAGCAATTCTTCTAATTCTTTATCTACTTGAATTTCAGCTAATAACGATTCAGCAAGCTCGGCAGTACGTGTTTTTTGTCCGTTTTCGTCTGTCTTACTGTCATTTTTTGGAGTTTCTTTTTTTACTTCCTTTTCTACTTCCTCTTCCATTCTATGCAAAAACAAAGCGACTTCTTCACGTAATTTTTCGTCGGTATCTCTTGTTTTTAAGATGATACTTTGAGCTGCTTTTCGAAGGTTTTTTTCTTCGTCATACGAAAGCGTTTTGCCAGTATAAATAATGACAGGAATATTTGAGTGGTTTTCATTAATATATTTACACACCTCTTGACCACTTCCATCTTTTAGTCCTAAATCTACAATCGCACCGTCAAAAGTTCCGTTTTCAATCGCATCAATGGCTTCTTTTTGACTCTTTACACCTGTTACTTTTACATCATCACCAATGATAAGCTCTTTGATGGCTTCCATTTGTGATTCGTCATCTTCAACTACTAATAATTCTTTTACTTTCTTTTGAGAAAGACGAAGCATATCCGACATAGCTGTTTTCAAAACATTCTCATCAATCGGTTTTTGAAGGAAACCAAACGCACCCGTAGAAAGCAAATCGTTGTCTTTATCTCTAGCCGAAATAATTTCGATAGGAATATGACGCAATTCTTTATACGATTTTAGTTTTCTCAAAACATCTGTTCCGTCGATGTCTGGCAAACCCAAATCCAAAATAATTCCACTTGGTTTGTATTGTATTGCCAAATCAATCCCTTCTTCTCCACTTTGCGCAATTAGTGTTTTGATATTTTGAGAGTGTAATACTTCTGCCATACTTTCAGCAAACTGAACTTCATCTTCGATAATCAAAATAACATTATCATTTTTGAGAATATTATTTCTATCATCTTCAATATCTTCTCTAACTAGCTTTCTAGGCAGACGTTTTTGAGAAGAAGGTCGGTTTTTACCTGTTTCCAAATTCTTGACTACAACAGTTACTCGGTCTTCTTTTTCAGCTAATTCTTCATCTAATCGTTTTGGTAAAATGATTGAAAATGTACTTCCTTTTCCTGCTTCTGAATCTAATTCGATATGTCCTTGCAAAAGTTTGGTAAGTTCTCTAGCAATGGAAAGTCCTAGACCAGTTCCACCGTATTCTCTTGAAGTAGTTCCGTCGGCTTGTTTGAAGGCTTCAAAAATGATTTGCTGTTTGTCTTTCGGAATTCCAATTCCTGTATCAATGATACTGTATTTGTAATAGTCGTCGTCGTGATCTGTAATTGATAGTTTGATGTGTCCTTTTTTGGTAAACTTAAAAGCATTGGATAAGAAATTTCGTAAAATCTGAGCCAGTCGTTCCTTATCACTATAAATATAGGATTTGGTTTTGTCTTCTGTAATAAATTGAATTCCTTTTTCTTGTGCAATTCCTTGAAACAAATCGTTCATATCCGTAACGATTTCTTTGTTGGCAAACTCCACAGGATTAATGACCATTTTTCCTGCCTCAATTTTAGAAAGGTCAAGAATATCATTGATTAATCTCAATAGTTCTCCACCTGATTTGTAGATAATCTTGGCTTTTTTGACATCTTTTTCTACTAAGGTGTTCTTCTCATTTTTAGAAAGCATTTTTGAAAGCATGATAATCGAATTAAGTGGCGTTCGAAGCTCATGCGACATATTTGCCAAAAACTCAGATTTGTATTTATTCGATAATTCTAGTTGTTCGGCTCTACGGTCTAGTTCTTCTTTAGCTGAAATTAGGCTTTCATTTCTACGACGTAATTCTTCTGATTTTTCTTGTAATTCTCCTTGCTGAACTTCCAATCTTGCGTTGGCTTGTTCGATTTCTTGCGCCCTTGCTTGTGCGCTTCGTGTAGCTTCTTCCGAAGTAGCCAAAAGTCCTTTAATTCTGTCAGTTTGAAGAACAGAGTAAATATAAGTTACGATTGTATTAGCAGCTTGCTGTAAAAATTCTTGCTTTAGTTGTGTAAAAGGCTCAAAAGAAGCGAGTTCGATTACGCCATACAATTCATATTCAAATACCAAAGGAAAAGCATAAACGTGAGTCGGTGGCTCTTCAACTGTTCCTGTGGAAAGCGACATATCTTGTCTTCTGATATTTTTGAGTAAAATTGGACTGCGCTCCAAACCAACCTGCCCAACCAAGCCTTCTCCAATTTTGTATTCATTTGAAAGTCCAGAACGCTCTGTAAAGGCATACGAAGCATTTAGTTTTAATTTTGAAGAATAATTATCCACCAAATACATCACACCTTGAGCCGATTCGGTATAACGAGAAATAAAATTGATGGCTTTTCTACTGAGTTCTAATGAAAGAAGATTTCCAGAAAGCTGTTGAGCAAGTTGATTGATGCCGTCTTTTATCCAGTTTTGTTCGAAAGTTTCGATTTTATTGGTTCTCAAACTTTGCGTCATGAGTTGTAGGGCTGCACTAAGTTCGTCTTCTTTTCCTCTTTCTTTTACATTTACGCTATAATCTCCCTTTGCAATAACCTGAGCTTGATTAATAATATCTTTAAAATTTTCAATCATTTGATTAATCGAAATAGCCAAAAGGTCTTTCGGACTCTTTACTTCAATTTGCCTTGATAAGTCTCCTTTTGCAATATTATTTGTAATATGTGAAACTTCTTTCAGATTTTCCACTACTTTTTTGACTGAAGCATAAATACTTTCTTCTGATTCTTTGTTATTAAATTCCATCGTCAAATCACCAGCCGAAACTCTACGAGCCATATCTGCAATAACCGAAGGCTCACCACCAATTTGTTTGCGAGTGTTACGTACAATAAAAAGAGCGACCAAAAAACTGACAATAATCGAAACAATAGTAAAACCAATAATCAAACGACTAGAATTAGTATAAATTTCTTCACTTCGTTTGGCTGCTTCTCGTGCATTTTCAAAGTTATCATAAATTATTTGATTGAGCGTTTGGTTACTTGACTCAAAAGCCAAAAACGAACGTTCACGCAACTTTTCTTTTGCTTCTTCTTTGTTGTTGTATCTTGAAAGTTGTTTTATTTTTTCACTTTCTTCTAAATATTTTTTGTAATCATCTTGAAATAACTTAAAATTATTTTTGTTTTGTTGGAGGTCTTTTATGTCTGGGTCGTCTCCTTTTTGAGCTTCTGTAATTCTACTTGCTAGAATGTCTTCCCGCTCTTGTAAGAGTTGTTTGTAGTTTTTTTCACTACGAGTAATATTTTCTTTATCTAAGCGCATAAGGCCTTCATATTCAGACATTTCAATTTCTGAAAGAGCAAAAATATGTTGTTGCTGGCGTATCATGTGGTCAGACGTATTGGCACTAATTGTCGATATTTCATAGATACTTGGCATCCAATTTTCACTAATTTCAAGTGCAACACCCTGTACTTCAGAGAGCTTGATGATTGCAAAAAAATTGACTGCAATAGACAAAATAAGGATAAGGGAGAAACCTCCGATTAGTTTCGTGGTCAGACGCTCAAACATTCGAATTACTGTTTTGTATGGAAAAGGCTATTATTAATAATCTATAACTTTCGTTTCATTTTTTTTGATAGCTATTTTTTGTAGCTATAATTTACTACTAATTTAATCAAAATAGCAAACATAAAGCCTTTTATACTCAAAAAAGGATTAAAATACCTTCCCTTTCGACGAAATAGATTTTTTAATCGGTTGGTTTTTGTTTAGTACTCTAAATATATATGTTCTAATTCGAAAGTGAATTGTGTCGACAACGTGGACACAATTAGAAAGGTAGATTTTTTAAACGATTAAAAATCATTTTTCTCTTTTAAAAAGTTGAAAACCCCAAGCAATAACCAAAAACCCTATTCCTGTAAGAGGAGGAGGAAGAATTTTTGAAATAATTCCGATTACAATCATTGCAATCGCAATAAGAACGAGTAAAATACTGATGAGGTTGAGTTTTTGATTTTGTGTCATGATGATGGTGTTTTTTGCACTAAAAAATATCTCTACCAAAAATTCAAAATTTCTGATAGAGATAAGATATGAAATAATTTAATTAATAGTTTATTT